>DAIRED010000014.1:0-17016 GCA_036795795.1 Thermoplasmatota archaeon
AAGGGCGCCGTGCTCTACAACATGGACGACTACGCCGAGGCTGTCAAGTGCTTCGACAAGGTCCTGGAGATGAACCAGGACGACACCGTGGCCTGGCTGACCAAGGGCGTTTGCCTCTTCAAGATGGGCAAGTACGAGGACTCCATCGCCAGCCTCAACAACGTCGTGAAGCGCGACATGAACGAGGCGGCGGCGTGGTTCTACAAGTCCGCGGCCGAGGCGCGCCGCAACAACCCCAAGCCGGTGGTCGCATTCCTCAAGCGGGCCATTGACCTGGATGCCAGCTACAAGGAGACCGCGTTGGCGGACGAATCGTTCGCCGCGCTGAAGGCAGACCCGGGCTTCCTGGGCCTCGTGAAGTGAGGTGCAGATGGACGACGTGTGGGTTGAAAAGTACAGGCCCCGCGCATTGGCGGATGTCGTCGGCCAGCCGGACATAATCGGCAGGCTCTCCGCGTATGTCAAAAGCGGGAACCTGCCTCACCTGCTCTTCGCCGGCTCGCCCGGCACCGGCAAGACCACGAGCGCAATCGCCCTGGCCAAGGAGCTGTTCGGGGACGTGTGGAAGAACAACTTCCACGAGCTCAACGCCTCGGACGAGCGCGGTATCGACATCGTGCGGGGAAAGGTGAAGGACTTCGCGAGGACCGCCCCGTTCGGCGACGCCCCATTCAAGATAATCTTCCTCGACGAGGCCGACGCCCTGACGCAGGACGCCCAGGCGGCGCTGAGACGCACGATGGAGCGATACACCTCGACGTGCCGCTTCGTGCTCTCGTGCAACTACTCATCGAAGATAATCGAGCCCATCCAGTCCCGCTGCGCCGTCTTCAGGTTCAGGCGCGTCGGCGACGACGCCGTGCGCGGCTACCTCGGACGCATCGCGCAGGCCGAGGGATTGACCGTCGAGCCCGAGGCGATGGAAGCCATAATCCACTTCGCCGAGGGGGACATGAGGCGCGCCACGAACGCCCTCCAGGTCTCCGCCGCGTCGTCGAAGAAGATAGACCGCGAGCTGATTTACTCGGCGACCGCGACGGCGCGACCGGGCGAGATACGCGAGCTGCTGGAGGTCGCCGTCTCCGGCGCGTTCGGCGAGGCGCGCAAGAGGCTCGACGGCCTGCTGGTCAACTACGGATTGTCCGGCGAGGACCTGATCAGGCTCATGCACCGCGAGCTGGTCGATTCCAACATCGACGACTCCCTGAAGGTGATGATTGCCGACAGGATGGGGGAGGTCGAGTACCGGCTCGTCGGCGGGGCGAGCGAGAGGATACAGATACTTGCGCTCCTGGCTTACATGGCCGGATTGAAGAAGAAGTGAGAGGCGCCCCTGTCGAAGCGGCTCGCTCGGCAGCGCATCCGCAGAAATGTATGAAATGAAAACGCATTCCTAAAGGTTTTCCAGCGTGCTTCCGCGCCCTCAGATGTTGTACTTCCACATGTCCAGGACCGGGGTGCTGGTTATCGTGGGGTCCTCGACGATGTCCTGCTCGAACTCGTCTTTCTCGTGCTTCAGCATCTCGTAGTGACCCTTCTCCATCAGGGCCAGGCGCTTGAAGAACCTCTTGTTCTCCTTCTGGTGGTGCGCGAGGTACTTGTAGACCTTCATCGCGTTGTGCTCATTCTCCATGGAAATCGTCAACGCCTCGATGAGATTCTGGACGGTCTCGACGTGGACGGAGCTCTCGAACGGCGGCAGCCCCTCGGGGACCTTGTAGTCCTCGTTCCCGAACAGGCGCTTGTAGAGGCAGAGGAGCGCCTTCTTGTGCACGTCCTCGTCCCCGGCCATCTGCTCGAACCTGTGGGAGATGAGCTCGTTGATGCTCTCGTCCCTGACGAGGTGGCGGTAGAACTTGGCCGAGGCCTCCTCGGAGGCGATGGCGTAGCCGAGTATCTCCTGCAGTGGCATTGTCTTCAACTTCTCGTAGACGTACATGGATATGGGAACGGCAGTGGGCTATTTAAAAGTTGTCGGGTTGGGTTGGAATCAATACCATTGCATTGGCGTATAATATGCGAAAATTACTGGTAAAAATGACCAGAACACTGTCAACACTCCCAACAAAATACTTACCCATCCTGCTCGACGTTTTAAAACGATTATCGATACAATTCCGAGTATGAAAGCAATTCCAGCTAATATTATCGAAAATAAAAACAAGCCGCAGACACCTGGTACTGTATTTCCACCAAGGAACAATAAAATCACTCTCCAAGTTGTCGGCGAGATTATTAAACCCATCAAACCACAAATAAGAGATGTGTCAAGTATCCTTTTTCCTTTCAATCGTCCATCTTTGGCGAAGTCACAATCGGTACTTCCCCCATCGTTAAGGTTCATTTTATTTAACTCCCATTCTTCCTAATAATTGATTCTGACAAGCCAATTGGAAATCCTTCATCAGAATACCTGTCTTCCTTTATATATTCACCAACCAATCCATTTATATTCATGGTTGTAACCGTAAGTGTGATGGTGATATTATCCCCAGTGGTGTAATTGGACGTGATGTTCCCTGTGAACGTATCGAGCATCCAAACGCCATCTAAAACAAATCTTGTCGAGTTGAACATCGGGTTATACATCATATCCGTGATATTTCCAGTAATTTCCACCTTGTCTCCAGGTTTCAACGAAGGGAAGTCGGGTTTGTCAGCGCAAGTCAATATATAAGCCGTCTGTTCATCGTCCCACTGCTGCGGCGTCATCTTGATAGTTCTGCCTTCAAAACCACCTAAAATGAAAATGCCAGATGTGACACCAACGACTATTATCCCAATCACTGCAACACTAATCATCAAATTCTTCTTTAGCATACGTTATACCTCCATTGCAGACTGAATAATTATAAACCGTATGTAATGGTTATATTTTTTTTTAGTGATAAAAAACATATCAATCACTTGCTAGCTCCTTAAGGACTTTGGTAAGGTCTACTTTCCCACGTTTCAACTCGTCTTCAACAATCTCAGGGCGAATATGGAACAATTTGACATACTCAACATCCTCATGAACATGGAATATTTTCCATCCAGAGGGGGATTTTACACCACCTGCTATTCGAGGCCAATAGCTATACCCTTCACCCCACGGCCAATTTCCAGTCTTCGGATCAACATCCGTTGCAATTTCAAGGCTACAAACAGGGTGTCTCTCCGAAAATAATCGAACTAAAGACTGTACCCGCCCATATAACGGCTGATACCTCTCATCAGTAATTTTTAGTGGCATCATCTCGAATTTAAAAGGATGCGCTTTGGAAAAGTAATTGCCTGGATACATTACTTCTCCGATCTTACCAATTATTAACCCCTCTTTATGCTGATTACATATTATTGTAAATTCGACGCCCATGGATGTCACCTACCAATCTATACCTTTCTGCCACATTTCAATTATTGAACCATCTGGGTTATAAAAGATTATTCGGTCCAATCCTGAGGCAGCAGGCGCATTTACTCTCGAGAGTGCTGTAATCAATTGTGAAGAGTCCAAAGTTGCCACGTTCTCTGCGGATAGACTCATCTGAATTCCAAATTGTCGAATATTTCCATCCTCCACCTGATACCATTTAAAGCTAATTTTATCGACCAGCATATACTCTAAGTCTCCACCAGTCTTTACTACTGTAATCGATGTCATCTCTCGATAAATTGTTGTTCCATCTAATTGTGTCAATTGTATATCCGCACCACCTTCCCCAACGCCTTTAACTACAATACTGCTGACGGGCTCATCCGATTTCATCGCAGCCCTGGCCGTTTCCCATGTTAAATGTTCATCGCCAATACCTTTTGTTAATTTCGTGAGTAAATTGGAATCATCTGCCCACGCTCTTTTATATCCCGCCTTTAAATCCTCAATTGTATATTTACCCGCATCAACCTCGCCAAGCCAGTAATCCATCCTACTCTTGATTCTACTGAAGGCGGGCGGATCCGATCCGAGGTATTTTGTTAGCCCCCGGCTTGTTTCGAATTCCATACCCCCCATTTTTGTGTCGAGTTCGATTACATCGTCGATCATGTTCCTACCGGTCTTTGCGGTATATCCATCCATTTTCGCGAGCAAAGTAGTAGGAGAAATCTCAGTAATATCTGCCATCCGTTCAAAATTTTTAAACCATTTTTCAACATCCGCTTTTATCCATACGTTAGTATTTAGTTTATTTTCGGCAATGTCCGCGAGTTCCCTGGCTGCAGGATTAATGCCTTGGTGCCTTGCTGAATCTATCGCATCATCAGCGATTCTATAAACTCTTTTTATTTTATCAAGAACTTCGAAATACTCCCCCAGATTGATGGCGGCCATTATTGGGCATAACCCTATCGCGAACCAATCATCTAACAGATCTGGGAATGCAATTCCGATGACTGCTGCGCCGCCGAAATAGACTGCTAGATATCCCGCTGTATATAGCCATTTATTTGCAGTAGCCCCAGACAACGCTGCTCGGGCAATCTCCAGAAAGTTCAGGGTGCCTGCCCCGAGAGCATCTGAGAATGCATTTAGACGTGCCAGGACCTTTGGTGCTGTTAAAAAGTCCGCCCAAGCCCCCACTCCTTCGGTTATTATAACAGTAACAACGATTGTTGCTGTAATATAACATAGATACCAACCATTCGCGAATTCCTCATGTAATTTTTTATCCAATAATTGATTATCATATGGGTTATCTAATTCCTGCATAGTTTCGAAAGATTTCGGGATATTTGATATAACTCCCCATAAATCATTCAAGTCAATACCAGAATTGTATGCTTGAACAAAACCATCCGATAACTCACAACATATATTATATAACTGTGGTAAATATATTACGTCCACAATGCTCGATGTTGTTCCCTGGAATCCTCGAATTATACCTGTTAGCGAACCTGCTAAACCTGCGTTGAGGCGATTGGCAAATGAGGTTGTCACCCATTGGACAGCATCATCAAATTTATTTGGCTGTTTACCCCAAGCGCGTCCCACGCAATCATATTTATCAGTCACCTCAATGATGATGTATGAAAGGGTGAGAAGTTCCGCAGGATTTATTGTCACATCGAAATTTACTGTAGTGGATTGCGGATAGTTCTCTGTCCATGTAAATGGTGCACCTGTCGGAACTCCATCTTTTGTCACCACTATCTTTTTTAGACCACTATCATCATAAGCATTGATTGTTAAATGTAGTATCTTATTTGGGAATTCTCGTGTAGTCGTTACAGCGAAGTCCAATGTCGGAACCCTTAATTCGATTACATTCGGGTCATCATCAACTCCGTCTGAGAATCCATCCAAGTCTGTGTTAATAGACATCGGATTAGATAAAGATAAAAACTCAGCAAGATCTGTTAATCCATCATCGTCAGTATCAGGGTCGAAAATATCTGGATGGATTTTAACTTCCGTATCAATGATATCTTTCGCCATGTCGAAGATTCCAGATTGCATATTTACCCCGAAACTCTCCAACTGTGCTACGGTTGTTATCGCTACAGGTGTCCAACCCTCATATTCTAGATAATCTGACAAGAAATCTCCATCGGAGTCCCAATCACACGGACCATTTGTAAACCCATCCCCATCACAATCTGAAGAGGAGATTGAGCCGAAAAAATCATACTCCTCCTTGTCAGGCCATTCGTCCCCGTCGGTGTCCGCTAACATCGGGTCCGTCCCCACAGCCTGCTCCCCCTTCCAGGCGACACCGCTTATCGAGATGTCGTTGCCGTCCGAAAGGCCGTCCTCGTCGCTGTCCGCGAGCTTCGGGCTCGATAAGTAGGCGCTCGACACGCTGTCCAGGTCCGCTAGACCCAACTCATCGCCGTCCCATAGGCCGTCGCCGTCCGTGTCTGCGTCGCGCGGGTCCGTAGCGTATGTCGCGTACTCCTCGTAGTCGTTCAGCCCGTCTCCGTCCCTGTCCGGCCACAGCGCATTCGCGTGCAGGTGGTCGAGCCAGTCCGTCAATTCGTCGTCGTCGGTGTCGGGGTCTGTCGGGTCTGTCCCGACATCGTACTCCTGCTTGTTGTTGAAGTCGTCTTCGTCTGGGTCGACGAACTTGTCAGATGGGTTGAGCGGGTTGAATCCGTAACGCACCTCCCATCCGTCGAAAATCTCGTCGTTGTCGGTGTCCGGATCCCCGACGTCGGTCCCATATAAAACCTCCTCATCGTCGGTCAAACCGTCCCGGTCCGTATCGATGGAAGTGGTGATCTCCAATCTGTCGATGACGATAATGCCAGTGAATTTCACTAGAACGTTCACATCGTAGGTCGATTTGTAGCGGTTCACGTCCGTGTAGTCGTCTTGGCTCAATGTGATTTTATGCTGCGCCCACAGGCCGCTACTCGACGGAATCGGCGAACCATCCACGGAGATAGAATTATAGTTGTCGTAATATTCGCTAACAGTCACGGGAGCATCGGATTTGTAGACGATGTTGATATTGTAGACCTCGCCTGGCTTCGGAGAGTCGAAATAAATGTGCCCTACCGTCGTCGATCCATATGTAATCGTTTTCCTACAGTTCTTGCCGTCCTCGACCAGCAGCTCCCACTCATTGGGGTCCTCGATACGAATTCCAGGTTTTGCCCTTACATCTTCGTCACCGGGCACGCCGAAATCCACGTGTTGTTTGATGCGCCAGCATTTCATTTTAATTAAATCTATTGCCTCGTTTGGACTTGCCACAGTTGAATCCACTCTAAGCGTAACGGAGTCGACATCTCCTGACATAACATTGGTGTTAAGTAAAAGGAAGACGGTGTCCTCGGTCCTTGTGGAACCAACGGTCGTGCCAGGCAAGTCACCTATAGCCCCCCACGAACCAGAGCCAGTCGGTGCGGCGAACACGGTCGCATGCTCGGTTGGTTGCTTACCATAAACATATGTGATTGCCACTATGTACTCGCTAGCCGGCTCTGGCCCAATGACGTATACGTCTGAGCCATAAATGGTCTGTCCATCGATAACGCGCGAGCCAAGCCCTCCGCGCTTGTAATATTTACCGAGAAGCTGGAAATCGTGCCAACCGCCTTGCGTGGCTGGCTCAGGGCTGAAATAAATGCCTGGGCTGTGCAAGAACGGCTCCTCATTATCGACAACACCATTTGCATCTATGTCGCCTATCCCAGATTCGCATTCATACGTGTAAAGGGGTATCGAAGTCACTGTGTCCAAGTCTATCGAATCGCTGAACCCCAGCCTGACATTCACCAACGGTTGCTCTGCTGCCAGGTAATCGTAGTAATTACGCGCAGTTGTCGCCGAAATTGTGCTCCACGAGCCTTCTGTGGTGGGCAAGGTTTTTATGGTCACATACGATGAAGCAGAGATATACTGCCTCAAATCGATAACTGTATCAGCCCTGTACCTGAACGTCACCATGTACTGATTCGAAGTGGACGATGCGGGGACCGTGTAATCGTTCAAATTCAAGTACACGCACGATTCTTGGCCAGGAATGGAGTTCCTATACGACACAACAGCATTGTAGATTTTCATACTTTCCCAATCATCCTTGTTGATACACACACCCGGCACATGGTACTGCGGATCGTTGAAACTTTCGAATGCCGGGTAGCTCTTCGTCGCATATTCGAAACCTATGTCGCAATGCCAGCGGTTCATCGTGGCGTCGTTCGGGAAGGCGTCGTCGTAGTCCGTCACGCCGTCGCCGTCCGTGTCAACCACGTTCGGGTTAGAGAACCTGGGCGCCCTGCACTCGTCCCCGTCCTTCACACCGTCGCCGTCCGAGTGCTGGTTCAGCGGATTCGATTTTCGTATCGCGACCTCCTCGTGGTCGCTCAGGCCGTCCGAATCCGTATCCATTCTGATCGGGGATGTCCCGATGCCAACTTCATATCCATCCTGGAGCGCGTCACCGTCGCTATCCACCAGGAAGGGATTCGAGGCAATGGCTATCTCCTCGTAGTCAGAGAGCCCATCGTCGTCCGAGTCGCTATCGGATGGATTCGTTCCGTATATCGAATTCTCCTGGAAATCATCCAAGCCGTCGAGGTCCGAATCCTCGTTAGATGGATCAGTCAACACAACCACTTCTTGTATGTGGATATTGTTCACGGTCAGCACCCCCGCGGATTGCGCTCCGAAGGCGATGGGGACAGACATTGTGCCGTCCTCGCTGGACACTAGTTGCGCCAGCCCCCTGTTGACCGAGGCGCGGATATCGATTATAACCTCGTCGTCGAAATCGTACCTGTACGTCCATTCCCGCGTTCCATCGTTGCCCACATCCACGTACGACCACGTGCACAAGGATTCTGCGTCATCATATGCTCCCGCGACGACCTCTGAACGGACGATTGAAATGCCCGATGTTGGCAACGGTTGCGTCGAAAATTGAACTGATATAGACGTGGTGGTGTAGTCCACTCCATCGCTGACCGTCAGAGTGATTGTGCGTGAATGCATGCCCGCCCATACATCTCTTGGCGCATTGTAGGCGTGGCTGCATATCACACCTTGGCCTGAGTTACCGTCCCCGAAGTCCCAGCTGAATGTCATCAAGTCCAAATCCGAATCGGAACTCGTCCCCGCATCGAAGGTTATTGGCGTTCCGTACGTCACGACGGCACCATCCGATGGTTGTGATATTGAAGCTACCGGAGGGACATTTGCCTTTACTACCAAAATATGGCCAACCTCCTCCGACCATACCCCTGACTCATCCTGGACCTTGAAGTAGATGATGTTCGTCCCGACTCCAAGCGATTGAACAGAAATTGACGACGATATGCCCAATACATCACTGCCAGTCCGCCAGTTGTAGCCAATTATTGCTCGGCCATTGTATCCTGCTCCATGACCGCACATTAGGACATGCTCGCCGGATCTCGCGGGTGATGGAGTAATAGAATCTAAAATCGCAATCGGTAGCTCGGATACTGCACTGGTCTGTTGTCCCGTTGAATCGATTGTCTGCCCCCCAATGCCACTTCCCGTTGCCCCACCAGTAGTTATCTCGATTGTTCCTTCGTCGGACGATGCTGAGAAACTAGAGATAAGAACCGATGACAGTGAAACAGTAACGTCAATGGGTGCGGTTTGCGAAGCGCCCCCGTTAAGAGACACTGAGAACGATCCATCTGACAGACCTATACGAATCCGCGAGTTTTGCAATGGAGTGTCGGATTCCCAAACCAGGCCGTTGCCGCCGATGTCTCCAGAGTAACTACCCTCGATTCCCATCGAGATTTCGTACAAACCGCCATCCGACACTGTGAAAGAACTTACCTCCACCTTCGATACGGTGCCAACGTACCAGTACGTTCCTGGCGTCGCAAGGGTCGTTCGATAATTGCCATTTATTTTAACACCGAACTCTTCGTTTGCTTTTGTGGATTTCACTCGAACGGTTACAAGCCTGCCGACATCTGAGTCCCATACAACTTCCGAAGTTCCGCTCTCGCCGTCGTGATACAAGGAGCCGGTATAACTGTCAGCGACCCCCATGCGGATTTCGTAGTTGCCTTCATCCGAGGTTGAAAAGGAACTTACTTGGACAATGTGCGCGTCGCCGACGTACCAATATGTTCCCGGATATCCAAGAGTCGCTCGCGTCAATCCGTCGATCTTGACGCCGAAATATTCACCGGATTCTACAGCGGTCATCCTGACTGTGACAAGTCGGTCGATGTCCGAGTCCCATACCACTTCGGATGTCCCACTCTCGCCGTCGTGATACAAGGAGCCAGTATAACTACTAGCGACTCCCAAGCTGATTTCGTACGTGCCCTCGTCCGAATATGTGTAGTAATTCACTTCGACTATGTGCGCATTACCGACATACCAGTACGTCCCGGGGTTGCCCAAGGTTGCCCTCGTGGCGCCGTTTACCTTAACATCGAAATATTCTCCTGCTTCCGTAGCCGATATCTTGGCCGTGATTAACTTGTCTCTATCCGTCTCCCAAACAACTTCCGAACCGCTTTCTCCATCGTGGTAAAGGGCGCCCGTGTAAAGATTCCCTATGCCAGGTGTGATGAAATACGTTGCACTTTCAGATCCCGTTATGTAGGATAATTCGACAGCATCCGTCAATCCTACAAACCAGTACGTCCCCGGATATGCCAGCGTTCGGTCGTTGCCATTTGCATCGACATTAAAAACGCTGCCCGTAGATGCGACAACCTTGACAGTAACTTCACGAAGGATGTCCGATTCCCACGCAATCGTTCCGGATTTCACTGAGCCTGAGAAAGTCGATAAAATTCCTGGCACGACCAAATATGTTCCGGTTTCTCCAGCGTCCAGCGAATCGATTATCAGCGAATTGGCGTATCCTACGTACGAGTACGTACCTCCGTTCCTGACGTTTCGATGTGACCGCCCATCGATTTTGACGTCAATATCTGATGTAATACCTGCGGTAACCTGTACGCTTACAAGCCCAGGATAGTCTAGGCGCCATGGTTGGACCGAATCTCCGCTGGAAGGTGTTGGGATGCTTCCGGAGGTGGATGAGCTCTCTGAAACGATGACCGAGAATTGTTGCCCGGCGGCGCCCCCGCTGAACGTTACGGCCTCCGACCAGTCGCCGACATCGTCTGCGACCGACAATGTAATTACATGGCTGCCTGAAGACAAGGTGTTTGTGCTAAATGTTGCTGAATTGCCGATGATACCGTCAAGGCTCGAAATCCAGCGATATTTCGATATTGTTCCGTCTGCATCGCTTCCGAATCCGCTGAACGTGACAGCTTGCCATTTTACGGAAAACATGGGGGATATCGAGGTTATCGTCGCGGTGGGGATGTCGTTCAATATCACGACAGTGGTCACTGCGGGTTGCGACCAAAGCAGCAAACTACTCCGCACGGAGAAGGATATCTTATGCGCCCCTTGTGAGAGCGCACTTGTCGTAAATACTGGCTGGTCGCTGAGGAAGCCATCCCTATCCGAGTACCATATGAGTTCCTCGATGATGCCTTCAACAGTCTCAGCGCCTCCCTTAAAAGTGATTCCGCTTCCTTTCGGTGCGGACGTCGAACTCACGTCGGCTATCGAGGCGATCGGAGCGTCGCCAGCCAAGTAAATCCTGAACCTGGGTGGCGAGACGCTGAAATCAAGCCATGCGACCCTGTTTTCATAAACATTGGCGAAAACCTGGTCTCCTTCCCCCTGGGCGATAGTCGTCACAAGTCCATCCTCGTACATCTGGATATCGAACTGGGTTCCGTCGAAGACGCTCCATACCACGCGTTCCGATTTTATGTTGGGGAGCACCTCCCTTGAGGTACTAGACGTAATCCTAGATTCTAATTGTGAACTCAAATCGAGGGAGTAAATCTCAGGGTTGGGTGCCCCCGACCAAACCGTGTGCCGGTAGTCGCGCCAAACGAGCTGGCTCCCGCTCAACCTAGGCGTATCCTGATTGGCGGCGTCATCGGTAATCCGTTGCTCCTCTGCGCCCGTTGCGAGTTCCTTGACGAAGATGTCCCGGTTCCCAGACCTTGTATCGGTCCATGCAACGTACCCTTCGCTCAACGACGGCTCGAACTGGTTGAACGAATTGAAACCGACCAGCGATTCCACCCCCGTCGCTCTAGTGTATAAAACCACGTCGAGCTGGTCGTTGACCTCCCTCACCCAGGCGAGAAGGTCTCCCCAGATGCACGGGTGGAAATCATCGTATGAATTTGTGGTGATTCGGATTTCGTCATTCGACTTGGATTCTAAATCGCACAAGAAAATTTCCCCCTGGCCGTAACCGTCCCGGTAATCGGTCCACACCAATATATCCCCATATAATTGAGGTTCGATTTGATCTTTTAGGTCGTAGGTTATTTGTGTCTCCACGCCGGTCATGTAATCGTAGGTGAATATGTCGAAATTTCCATTCCTCTCGTCGGCCCATGCCAGTAAATGGTCGTTCATTGTGAACTGCATATCGTCCCTGGTTTTTTCGGTGTCCAGATACGACGAGCCTTCGAGGTCGAAAGTGGCGGATACAACGAATTCTACTGCGTCGGAATAATAAGGCACTTCTATAGATGTCAGGTAGCTACCAGCCGTTGAGAATGCGAATTCTCTCTCCGAGGAACCATCGCTCATGGTCGTCACTGTGGCATCCTCGATGAGTTCGACGTTTTGCTCGACGTTGTCCCCGATGCCGTCCTCGTCGGTATCCGCCTTCAGCGGGTCGCTCTTCTTGCCAAGCGTCGCCATTACCTCGTCGAAGTCGGAAATAGTGTCGCCGTCTGTGTCTACATCGGTCGGGTCCGTCGCAACGATATTCACTTCCTGGCCATCGCTCAATCCCTCCCCGTCGGTGTCCCACTTGACGGGATCCGTGTCAACCGTGTACAGCTCAATCAGAAGGCTCTCGACGTCGATCGTTCCAGCATTGTTCAGAGATATCGCAATCGGTACTGTGATGTACCCATCGGCCTCGCCGTCGTCCGCGTCGGTATGGTCCCTCAGATAGTAATTCAATGCAGGCGACAAAACCATTGCCGTGGTGGAGCCCATCAAGGGGTTTGGTCCCGACCAGTCCACTGTCCCGTCAGCCCCGACATCCAAAGTTGGAATGCGAGGATACAAGAAGGATTCGATGACCACGTCAGTGTCGTCCGACTCGATACGCTCGTGAACGATCTGGAATGTTCCTTCTGAATCGAATGCGCCGATTGGCCGGCCATATGTGGCGCCAGAAGGCGCATTGCATGTATTGTCAGCAATTAATGTGCCATCGACATCCAGCATGCCGTAGTGTACCTCGGAAGACGACGCTGCGTTCTCCATCCAAGTCAAGAACATGTTGGCATCCGAATCGAAAGCGAAGGTCGGACATATCCGGTCCTGGTCGGATTCGCCTATGCTTCGAGTGGCCCCCCAGTTCAAGCCACCGTCCACGCTCATCTTCATGAAGATGTCATAACCGTCGTCTCGGTCGTCGCTCCATGCCAAATACAAATCCATTCCGGACATCGCCAGGGTGAGGTAAGACGGGTCATATGGCCCGAAATACTCTTCGAAATATTCCACAGGATAATTCGCCTCGCCTTCCTCGGGATTATCGTTCGACCAGCTGACTCCGCCGTCGATGCTCTGAATCGAATAGAAATGAGTGCCACTGTCTAAGAAATATCCAGCCCATACTATGGCGATGTAGTCTCCTTCCACAGCTATCTTCGGTACGAGGTGCTCTGCATGGGACTCAGTGTAAACCAGCGTTTCGCTCGTCATTTGACCATCCTCATTCCAAGCAAATCTCAGACCTTCAAGGTAGACATGTGGTATGTCGCCTCCAGATGGGACATTCTTCTCGTATACGACGTATATCGCACCCTGTGCTATCGCTATCGATGGGTTGACGCCCGTGGACCAAGGAATCGTGAGTTCCTCCCAAAATTCTCCACCGTTATTGCTCTCGACAACTCGTATGGAACTCACATAGGACTGGCTGGTCTTGTAGAACCTTTCATATGCCACTCCCAAGTGCTCGCCGTCGCAAGCGAAAGAAAAAGAAGGTATTGATATGCATGGAGTCGTGATGCTCGTTTCCTGCGACCATGTCGCTCCCACGTCCTCACTGGAACGATAATAAAGGCTCGCTCCTCCGTCCCGCCCATCAATCCACACCACATGCATCGTACCCAGCTCGTCGATGCACATCTGGGGCTTGTATGAATCGTACAATGACGAGGCCATTACTAACGATGGTCCGACCACCTCAACGTCGCCACTCAATGTTACTTGGGCTGTGTTGGCTCTGACAATAGAAGCAGTGTATTCCGGAACGGCCACATAGAATGTGTGCTCACCTGTGCCGTCGAAATCAAAGGACATGGATGACGTTGGCTCTGAAACTCCATCTGAGAGAAGGGTTATGATTGCCAGCGGAGCCCCGTCCGCATTAATTTCCACCGCGTCCGTGAGCCCGTCGTCGTCCGAGTCCTGAATAAGAGAATCGGCAATGACGAAAGCGCTGAAGTGGGTTGTTTTCGCCCAGACAATCTTATTGACTAAATCTACGCCAGTGTCCGCTCCCGACGATTCATTTTTGACAATCGTCCATCTGTCCAACCATTTTAGGATTTCATGTGTGGGTTTGTATGTGTATGCCCTGAAATATTTCTCGGTCAGATTGGTGGAGATTTCCATTCGGCTATAGTCGATTTTTACGATGGCTTCAAACTCCGCTGTGGTGGAGACGCTGATGTTGAATGGCTCTCCGACGCACCCGTCTATCGGTGGGCACACTGCGCTCTCCACGGTCAATGTCGAATCCTGAGGCACCGTATAATCGATGGCGACGCTTACCGAAAGGGCTCGGTCCACATAGACTTCGTCCGGGAAAAATTCCTCCCCACCCTCTATTGTGTAAGAGAAAGGAGCCTCGTCTATTGAATCAAGTATGAAATCACCATCCAAATCACATTCGACCTGGATGCTCCCTTGAGACCTGGGATGGTGTAAAATCCACGTTATTTCTAACACACCCGTGGATACGGCCATGTCTATCCTCGCGCGTCCCAAACAACTAGGTACAGCCCCGCCGTCTTGAACAGCCGACCAGTTCCTAGGATCCGCTTGTTGGGCCCCGGCATATTGAATAAATAACGAATGATTAGAATCGCTCTTCAACCACGTCACATAGATGATATTCAATTGATCGTCGATATCGATATTCGCATCTTGGTACTTGCCGGCTTCAGCCGTTATCTCTATCCAAGGTGACCCATGTCCATGCATCTCCATCCAATCTGTACCAGTGTTCATGTATTCGATTATGCGCGTATCATGTCCAAGTGATTTCGCACGTACGAAGTGCAATACCCCAAATTCGTCGATAGCAATATCGACCGGGTCATCCTCACCACCGCAAGCATCGACGCTCTGGAGCGCCGTCAATAACATCACGGTCACACTCAATATGGCCACAATCGACTTTGTCCAGCTTAACATCCCATGCACCGCCCCATACAGGAAATTCTCTTCCATTAGGTAACTATTCAGCGATATTTAATATTTTGTTGGGTACAACCACGTACATCATTGCAGATTTACCGGGCAATTATATAATTATAACCTAGAACCCCTTCTCCGCCAGCAGCTTCATCTTCTTGACGTTGTAGTAGTTGACGTCGCTCGAGTCCTTGATGCGCCCGTCGCGGAACGCCGCCGCCACGTCGCGTATCGCGTCGCGCAGCGTCCTGCGCGGCTCGTAGCCCAGGACGCGCTTGATTTTCTCGGATGAGATGTGGTACGAGCGCGGGTCGTCCGTCGGCTCGGTCGCTATCGAGACGTCGTCGCCGACCTCCTGCTTGACCATCTGCGCTATCTCCATGACCGTGTGGTTCTCGTAGCCCGCGTTGAACGCCTGGCCGCCGAGCTTCTCCGCCGGGGCCTTCAGAATCTTTTCGTAGTAGTCGCAGATGTCCCAGATGTGTATGTTCGGGCGCTTCTGCGCGCCGCCGAAGACGCGTATGCGCTTGTTCAGGACCGCGTGCATCGTCAGTATGTTCACCGTGAGGTCCAGGCGCATCCTGGGCGACCAACCGCAGACCGTCGCCGGCCGCAGGCTGAACGCGCAGAAGTCCGGAGAGTTCTCCGCGTGGACGGCCTTCTCGGCCTCTGCCTTAGTGCGCGAGTAAATCGTGAGCGGGTCCAGCGGCAGGTCCTCGGTGACGTTCGGCGTCTCCTTGACGCCATAAACACTCGACGTGCTGACATTTACAAACCGCGAAACGCCTTCCTTCTTCGCCGTCTTGACGAGGCGCACGACCGCGTCGTAGTTGGTCTGCTGGGTGAGCTCCGGCGCGAGGTCGGACGACGGGTCGTTCGATATCGCTGCGAGGTGCAGCACGGCCTCCTGGCCGCGCAGCAGAGGCGTCATGTCGTCGCGGATGTCGCCACGCACGATTCGCGCGTCCTTGCGGATGCTGTCCAGCCCTGCGTCGCCGAAGTACATCGTGTCGACGACCGTGATCTCGTGGCCGCGCTCGACGAGCATCGCGCTCAGCACGCAGCCCACGTATCCAGCGCCGCCGGTCACCAGAACCTTGGCCATCTCAAGCCCTCCGCTTCATCTGCATCGCGGGCACGCCGACCCACGTCTCGCCCGCAGGAATGTCGCGGTTGACCAGCGCGTTCGCGCCTACGACCGCCTTCGCCCCGATTTTCGCGCCCTTGATGACCGTGCAGCCTGCGCCCAGGTACGCGCCGTCGCCGACCTGGCACTTCTCGACGAGGTTGACGTGCGAGTTGACGTTGCAGTAGCTGCCGACCCTGACGTCGTGCGCGACGTGCGTGCCGACGTTGAACATGTTGCAGTCCCCGATCGCGACGTCGGGATGAATCTGGACGTTGGCGCAGACCAGGTTGCCGCGGCCCATCTTCGCCAGATGGGAGACCGTCGCCGACGGGCTGATTATGTTCGGGAGGTCGTATCCCAGGGCGGCCAGCTTCTCGCAAATCTTCTTCCTGATTTCGGTCCTACCGATGCAGCAGTGCGCGGCGAGCTTCCCCTTGTTGGCCTCGAGCCACTTCCACGATTCCACGAACGGCACGCCGTGCCAGTCCTTCCCCCATAGCTTCGGGTCGTCGTCTGCGATGGCGACGATGCGCCACTCCTCGCGCCCGGCCGCCTTGTTGATGTCGGATATGACCTGGGCGAACTCCTTCCAGCTGCCATAGACGGCGATGTCCCTCACTTCAGCAGGCCCCCGACGTACTTGTGGAGCGCGGGCTTCCGTATCGGCTCCTTGTTCCCGAGGATGCGTATCTTCATCGCCCCGACGCTGTTGCCGATGAACGGTATGATTTCCGCTGGCGCTTTTTTCGAGGCCAGCAGCGACGTGATAGCGAACACGGCATCGCCCGCGCCGACGCTGTCGATTATGTCGGACGAGAAGACCGGCGCGAAGTGGAAGTCCCCCTCGTCGTAGAAGAGCGAGCCGGACTTGCCGAGCGTGACGTTGATGCGGTCGCACTTCGTCAAGTCGGACATCCTGGCCACGCACTCCTCCACGGGGCCGAACTTGTCGCTCAGCGGCAGG
>DAIRED010000015.1:0-16957 GCA_036795795.1 Thermoplasmatota archaeon
CTCCCTGCCGGTCGGCGGAACGACGCTGACGGCGACGGTCAACGTGCCTGGCGACGCACCCGTCGGCGGCTACGAGGCGGCATTATACATCAAGGAGCACCGCGCGAGGATGGAGAAGCTGGCGGAATCCAAGATAACCGCTGTGGCCAACCGCTGGCTTTGCGCCACGAACACGACCACGACGAACGAGACGGTGGCGCAGACTGCGATAAGTTCGGTGGCCAACGCGACGGTCTTGAACACAGCAGTGAGGCAGGTGACCAACGGCGCTGTCGTGAACACCAAGGCGGGCAACTACACCAACATCCCCGGAAGCACGGATTTCAGGGAGCATCTGGTGACGACGACGTCCGACCCGGCGACCGATGACCTGGCCGACACCAGGAAGACATCGGTGTCAGGAGAGTACCTGGGCATGACGAGCCTGCCGGTGCAGGTCATCGACAAGTACCTCGGAATCGCCAACGCATCGGCCGCGAACCTCACGGTGCCCGACCTGGGGACCGACATGATAGCCCCGGGATCCGCCTCGATCTACAAGAACGGCGACTACTGGGTGGACAGCACACCCTTGATCACGAACGAAGCCGTGAGCGCCAGCTACAAGAACAACGAGCGCCTGGCTCTAGATCACGGACTCGTGGTCCCTGGCTCGTACACGGTTTACCGGGGCGTGACGCCGATGGTGGAGGGGGCGGAGTACGCCTTGGACGCGATATCCGGGAACATAAGCGTTCTGAACCTCAACGCGGGAAGCGGCGTCGCGATAACGGCCACTTACAGGTACCACACGGAGTACATCTTGGACCTCGTGAAGGGGAAGCTGCATTTCCAGACTCTCTCGGACAAGGGGGCCATTACCGCCGACTACCAGCAGTACACCCCCGTGCCGTCGGCAATCTTGAAATGCGGCGACGAGGCCGATGCAAGGGTAGTGGCGGCTGAGACCACCGTGTACCAGAACGGCGCGCCGTTGACGCCGGGCACGGACTACTCGGTGGATGAGACAGCCAGGGCGGTCACGATTCTCGCGAACATCGGACCGAACGCCTGGCTCACCGCAGAGTATAAGTACTACGTTCCCACCGAGCTGACGCTTCCGTTGTCATACGGGCGCGATTTCAGCTTCGAAACGATGGACACCGTGGTGTACACGCCATACGTCTGGCAAAACTTCACCCCGGAGAAGTCGAACCTGCTAGGGTTCGAGTTGTACCTGGAAGGCAAGCTCTACGATGCGGAGGCCTCTCTGAATGTGATGGTCGTCAACGAAACTGGCTACAAGAACATGCCTTCGCCCGTTGACTACGTGTCCAAGGGCGGGAAGATTTACAAGATATTGGCCGTCGGAATGGTCTCCGACAAGGATGTCAGGGTTGGATGGAACTACATCACCTTCAACAACCCGGCCGTCCTCGACCTGGACGAGAAGTTCGCCCTCTTCGTGGACAACGGCGACCACTACGGCCTCTGGGTGGATACCACGGCTTCCAACCCCGAGGATTGCTGGGAGGCGGCGACGAACCTGTCCACTTCGTGGGCTTCAGCTGGGTACGACGTGGCCTTCAGGACATTCAACGGTTTCATAGCCGATGGGACGCACCATCTCACCGATGACGGCGTTGCGGTCAACGACGCCGTTGCGACCTCCACGGGCGAGGTCGTCGCCTCGTGCGTTGCCACCACAATCTATGGCGAGACGGCCAAGCCGGAACTCGACGAGGACCTGGACATATGGATTGTCAAGCTTGCCCACAGATACAGCGAGGACTACTCGCCGAGCACACCCGGGGACGTCTACCACACATACGTCATGGACGTGACCGTGTGGATGGACGGCGCCAAGCTGACACCGGGCATCGATTACGCCCTGTACAAGGACAAGACCGACCTCAGGTGGAACGAGGACGGCACGGGATTCATCCTCTTCTACGAGGACGTGACCTCTAACTACATCGCGGTCAACTACACCTACTACACGCCGATGTACGACATCCTCACGGACAGGCTCAACCCAGCGGACAACGCCCAGCTCCAGATGAGCCTCGACCACGCCCTCGTCACTACGATGAGCCTGACGAAGGGCGGCGCCCCGCTGACGGAAGGCGTGAACTACACGCTGTCCCGCGGCAACGGAACCCTGGTCCTGAACACCACGTGGCAGTACGAGAGCGGTGAAAGCGTCTTCGGCGCGGCCGCAGGCGGCGAGTCCGGGCCGTTCGGCCTGGACCACGGCACGGTCAGCACCGCCGAGCTGTGGCTCGAGAACGGTGGCAGCTGGACAATGTGGGAAGAGAACAGCCATTACACGTTGGACCATGGCACGGGGCAGATCTACCTGCGGTCCCGAGACGGACAGACTGAGAACGAATCGTACGATTCGGGTTCCGGAGGAGAGTTGGGACCATGGCCCTTGAATGCCAACATTATGGACGCCACAATCTACAAGGAGAACGGCGGTCTCTGGACGAAACTCGCAGAGACGACGGATTACTCACTGGACGAACTGGCAGGTACTCTCTACACCCTGAACGACTTGCTTGCTGGCGATTCGATTTATGCATACTTCAACAACTCCGTATATGTTGCCAACGAATCCGTCGAGAGTGGTGCTATTGGCGGTGAAATCGGTGCTTGGAAAACCGTGGCCAACGTGCCCGTCATCAACATCACCCTCTACAAAGAGAATGCTACCTATTGGGGACAGATGACCGATGGAGTTGACTACACGATCGATTTGAACAGCGGATTGATCACTCTCTTGGTTCCGCTGGTTACCTCAGATATGGTGCGTGCCTACTACAATTACAGCGTCGAGGTCTCCAACATGACTGTCGTTGGACCCGTGACCGGCGGCACGACCTCCGACATCGGTATATCCAACCAGAAGCTCCTGGATTTCACCATGTACTTCTGGAATTGCACGGGAATCAGGTACGTGGCGAACGACTCAGTATTTGGCCCAGCCGCCGGCGGCGAGACCGGGCCATTCAACCTCAGCCATGTCATGATCGCCGACACGCTACCATACCAATTCTATTGGTGGGATGCATCGGAGAACAAAACAATCGCACTCGAGCTATGGACCCAATATTACATCGATGCGACGACGGGCACGATGTCGATAGATGGAATCGGGTCGCTCGGCGCGGGCGACTTACTGTACGGTACGTACTATTATTGGGGATACAAGTGGTCGAAAATGGTGGAGGGTGTCAATTACACGGTCGACAAAGCGGGCGGCCTCGTCACCGCCATCAATGAGAAGCACACCACCGGGGACAAGTTCTGCTGCTTCTACAACATCACCTACCTGGCGTACCAGCTCGCCGCGGGCGACACCCTCTACGCTTACTACAACTGGACGGGCAGCCAGATGAGGCCGGGCGAGCAGCTCGTTGCCACTTACGGCTACCACACCGAGTACGTTATTGACATAGTGAACGGCGCGATAACCTTCGCGCAGCCCGTGCCCAGCGGAAGCCTGCTTGTCTCGGACTACGACTACCACACGCCGTGGATCTACAATTGCCAGCTCAGCGCGGGCAGCAGTTCGACCCTCACGACCACGCTGGTGTACGATTGGACCCTCTACATGGGCGACGAGACTGTACCGGAGGCCGGCAACTACTCAGTGAACGGCACCACCGGAACGGTGAGCTTCCTCAAAGAGCTGGCGCCCGGAGAGGTCTACAGCATGGAGTACTACTTCTACTACAAGGTTCTGGCCGGCATTTTGGGGAAGGACGCCGCATGGCAGGAGCAGGTAATGATGGTGACCGGCACGTGGACGATATACAAGAACGACGTCCCGTGGGCCCCGAGCGACTCCACGTACCTGGTATTCGAAGATTATGGCCGGATCGAATTCAACCAGACTTGGAAGCCCCTACCGCCCAACACATGGATAAATGCGACATATTCGTGGTATCCGTACGCAGCGAGTATTATCCTTCCGCATGGAATGAGGTCCGGCACGAATACCTACATCGTTCCCGGCTCGCTCCTCGTCTACAACGGCACTCCGGCGATTGCCCCATTCGACTATCAGAATTCCAGCTATGAATTGGGAGAGCTGAATTTCAATTATTTCGTGCAGCCGTGGTCAGTAATAAATGCGACCTACCAATATTATACCAACATAACAAAAGTGAACCTGACCGGTCCGAACACCAACGTCACGACATTGACCATATGGGGACCGTCCGTGGAGCTACCCACGACACTATACGAGTTGAATCAGAAAGATGCCACGGGCTCCAATATAACATTCGACCCGCCAGTCTCGCCCAATACCACTCTCTCGGCCAACTACACGTGGTACCATCCGATGCCCAGTAACTTCGAAATCGAGCTGCCAGTGATGTACCTGGTGGGTGGTTCGTGGAAGGTGTGGAGGAACTACACCGACATCGCGACAAGGCTTCTCCTTACGGAGGGCGACCACTATACGATTGACCCTACCGGCAGCACACAGGACGGCAAGAATTCTACGATTGTGTTCAAGAACAAAATGCCGCCAGGGTGGCGCATCAACATGACCTACTCCTATTACGTCCCTATCGTGCGCGCTTACCTCAAGACTACGAACGCGACGAGCTCGGATTGGCAGGTCAAGATCGGGACGAAGGTCCTTGTGGAGGGCATCGATTACACTGTGGAGGCGTTCCACGGCCTAGTCACGTTCACGAACCCGCTGCACCCGGGTGAGGTCGCCTGGGTCAACTACACGGCGACGGTGACGACGACGATTCCGTTCTACGTGAACGTCGTGGCCGACAACCCGAGGTTTGCCTTCGGCGGCCCGAGCACGTACACGCAGGATCTGTTCAACAACTCGCGCATAAACGCGGGGATGTCGGGCACCACCGGCGGCGGCGACTGGCACTACTACTATGTTTCGATACCGGACCAGGGCATGTACAATGCAGGGACGCTCAACTTCTACCTCGACTACGCGTGGGCGAACGTCGGGACAGACGTCGACGTCCACGTCTTCGGCAAGAGCGCGCTCCAGTCGATTCCCGCCGAGGGTTCGACCTTCCCGTCCGACAGATACGGGCCGTACTCTCTCTCGAAGATGGGCGGCAGCACCGAGACCACCGGATTCTTCACCACGACCGGGGATGCGAGGGAGATTGTCGCGGCGCCGATAAACCCAGGCTTGAACCTCATCGGGCTCAGGAATCCGCGCATGTCCGGTATCTCATCCAGCGAGCCGTTCCAGGGCACGGTCGGCGCGGTCGCGTTCTCCGCGAGCGAGATAGTCGCATACACCAACCAGTTGACGGGCGCCAAGAGCGTCTCCATAACATCGACCGAGCCGATGATGGGCATCGGCGGCCTGGCCGCGGGGCCATCGACCCCGATGGAGTCCAACGAAACCATCAAGCAGGATCCGTACGAAACGTGGGATCCGTCGGAATCTTTCCAGATGTGGCTGTCCCGCGGGAGCTTCACGAGGCTTATCGAGGTCGACGCGTCCGCACTGATATTCGACGTCCACATCACGAGCGTGAACTGTACGGACCTCGACCTCGGGATATTCCTCGAGGGAAAGGACAACAACCCGATAGACGGCATTGCTCAGGAGGGCGAGTTCCTCTCGTACGACGCCGACGCTGACGCCGACGAGGAGGTCAAGCTCATCGGGCCTGCAGCTGGAACGTACATCATCAAGGTGCTCGGCTTTGCCGTGCCTGGCGGCGTGAACGACTTCCACCTCGCGATTACCCTCGTCCAGGGTGAGGGATTCCAGGTGGCGGGCGCCCACAACAACCCCGTGCCGGCGTACGGAATTTCGACGATAGACGTGAGCTGGACGCTGCCGGGCAGCACCGCCGAGGGGGATCTCCTAGGCGCGCTGTACGTCGGGCCGGCCAACGCGCCGATGTTCAACCTGTTCGCCATCACGCTGAAGTTCGACCGGACCTCGCCGGCGCTGAGCGGCGTCTCGCCGATGCCGTATGCCTTCACGACGTCCCGCTACCCGACGATAATGGCCTCATTCTCCGATACGGACAAGGGCGAGATGGACGAGAAGAGCCTCCGGCTGTACGTCGACGGCCATGACGTCAGCTACCTGACCACCGCCAGCGCGCCTGAGAGCGATAAGACAGTCGCGGGCGGCGGAACTGTCAAGGGGTACTGGAGCGGCGCTATCTCTTACGTGCCGAGCCTCCCGCTGGAGGACGGCGCGCACCACATCTGGGCGCAGGGTGCCGACTTCGCCGGCAACGTGCAGGAAATCGAGTGGAGCTTCACCGTCGACACCGCGGCGCCATCGGTGGCCATATCCGAACCGATGATGCCACGCACCTACACCAACCAGGACACATGGGTAGTGCGCGGGTCCTGCGACCCGAGCGCGGAGCTGAGGATATTCAGCGGCTCCGTCGAGGCTGTGCCAACGAAGGACGCGGACGGCAACTTCGAGGCCGAGATGGCCCTGATACCGGGCGACAACGAAATCATATGCATGGCGACGGACACGGCAGGGCACACCAGCACGGTCTCCCGCATCATAACGATGGACGACACTGAGGCTGACGTCAGCTTCGTATCGCTGGACACCTCGTCCCTGACGAGCAGGGCGACTGTCAACGTGCGCGGCCAGTTCAACAAGGTCGGGACCGCGACCGTGAACGGCGTCGCCGTTCCAGTGATGAGCGACATGACGTTCTCCACCGCGCTCTCGCTGGAGGAAGGCGCCAACACGATACGCATCGACTTCACCGACCTAGCGGGCAACAGCGCCTCGGCATGGCGCAACGTCACGCGCGACTCCGTCGCGCCGTCCATCGAACTTGCGACAACGGACGGAACGGTCTCCGAGGGGGCGGTGGACGTCACGGGAACGACGGACCCCGGCAGCGTGGTCTCGATAAACGGGAAGCCAGTGACGGTCGGGGCCGACGGGTCGTTCACGAAGTCCGTCTCGCTCAGCCACGGCGCCAACACGATAGTCGTGACCAGCAAGGATTCGGCGGGCAACGTGGCCCAGTCGTCCTTCTCCGTCTCCTACGTGCCGGAGCCCGGAACGAACTGGGGAGCCATCGGGCTCATGATTGGCCTGCTGGTCATCGGACTCGTTGTTGGCATACTCGTCTGGATGATGCTCGGCCCGAAGGGCGAGCCGAAGCCGGAACTGGTGCCCGCTGAGGCGCCGTCCGAGCCGCTCGAACCGAAGGCGCCCGAGCCAACCGCAGAGACTGAGGAGCTGAAGGCGCCCGAGGAACCGGCATTCCAGGATACCGTGCAACCGGAGCCCGTGCCAGAACCTTCCGACCTGCCGCCGATACCCGCGGAAGAGGCGATGCCCGAGGAGCTGCCGCCAGTCGAACCTATCGAACCCGTCGCTCCGGAGGCGCCAGCCGGGCCAGAGATGGACCCAGTGACCGCCGAGAAGGCCGCCAAGCTCAAGGCAGCGTACGACGCCGGGAAGATACCCAAGGAGCTCTACGAGAAGAACCTCGCAAGGCTCACGGGCAGCGTACCAGTCGTCGCCGCAGGCGCGGAACCGCGCTCCGGAGCGACGCCGTTGGAATCGACCCAGGCGCCTGCCGAGCCAGAGATGGACCCCGTGATGGCGGAGAAGATAAAGAAGCTGGACAAGGCTCTCGCCGACGGCAAGATAACGCAGGAGCTCTACGACAAGAACGTCGCTAGGATAAAGAGCAAGTGAGACGAGAAAGCTAAAACCTTTTTACTTTTCAATTTTGATTTTCCATCTTTGGCGGACGCGCTGGCGATTGGAAGCCTAGCTGGAAATCTCTTCGTCGCCGCGCGTCATCTTGTCGATGGCTTCCGTGAACTCGGCGGGGTTCCTCGGTATCCCCTCGACTGTGCCCAGCGGAGGGTCGTGGCAGTACGACGGGTCGCAGCGCTTCTTCGTCCCGTATCCCACCAAATCCGGCGTGAAGCCGGCCATGCGCATGCACGCCCTCGTCGCCTTGCGCCCGTGCTTCCACCGCGTTATCGACCAGTAGCCGGCGAAGAGGAACGGGTTTAACCACCACTTCTCGTCCCCCGCCCAGAAGTCGATGTTGTGTTTCCAGCAGCTCGTGATGAACTCCCACTGGCGCTCGCTGAGCCTCTCGAGGTCGACGCGCTTCGCGTCGGAGAGGACGGCCTCCTCGATTGGGATGAATACCAGCGGCGTGAGGAAGCTCTTCGTGCCCTTGAGGTCGTCGATGAGCTCCAGGGTCTGTATGAGGTCCTCCTCGGTCTCGTCCGGCAGCCCGGTCATCAGCGTGGCGAGGGGCCACCAGTCGTACTCGTTCATGTTGTTGAAGCCCTGGACGACCAGCTCGCGCCAGGAGTCGGCCTTGAATGGGAGCGCCTTGCCGCGCATCGACTTGTTCATCAGGCGCGCGGAGCCGGTCTCGACGCCGACCTCGACGGTTATGAACTTCTGCTTGTAGGATTTTTTATAGTGCGGGCCCCAGCGCGTATTCTCCATCATCACGGGAGTGATTTCCTCGAGGACGCTCTTGTCGTAAACGATTGGTGCCAGCGCGGCGTGGGAGGCCTGGATGTACTTCAGCCCCGGAACTGCCGCGACGGACGTGAGCATCTTCTTGAGCCTGTGCTTGTCGGGCACGAACTTGCTCTTGCACCCGTAGAGGAAAAGGTCCTCCGTCGCAAGGAAGGCCATGTCCGCGCCCTGGCTCACGTTCAACTTGACTTCCTCGACTATCGTCTCGATTGGGACGTAGTGCCGCTTGCGCATCGTCGGGGTGCAGAACGCGCAGCCCCGGCCGCAGCCTCTGGTGATTTCGACCATGCCGTAGCAGGCGGCGCCCTGGATGAGCGGAATCGTGCTATAGTCTGGGAGCCCGCCCTGGACGTCAGGGGCAACGCTCTCGCCCGCCAGGATTTTCTTGACAGTCGCGACGATCTCCTTCTCGGCCATCCCGTGGAAGAGCACGTCGATTCCGAGGGGCTCGCGCATCTTGGCATCGTTTATCTGCCAGACGCCCGCCCCGCCCATGAGGACTGTCCCCTTGAATGTCTTGAAGACCGGATTGGCCATCATCCTGCGGAACTCCTCGGCGTTGAGGCCGTCGCCCCCGATTCCGATTAGGGAGTTGTATGTCGTCGAGACGTATGCCAGCGAGACCGGGTCCATCGAGGAGATGCCGATGATCTTCGTGTCCGGGCCGACGAAGTCCTCGAGGTGCTGGGGGTAGCAGACGACGACCTTCTCTTTGCCCAGCGCGTTCTTCAGGAGCGCCTCGACCTTGCGCAGGCCGTAGAGGGCGAACTTCGCGCTGCCGTCGGCGTTGCGCTTCATCCCCTCCTCGTAGTACTTCTTCTCCCAGGAGCGGGGAAAGAGCCCGTGCGGGAAGGTGCAGTAGAAAGCCAGGAACGGGTCCAGGCCGTAGTCGGCCATCTCGGCGCGCGACGCGGTGAGGACAATCTCGTATCCCTTGCCTGCCTTGGCTGCGGTCACGAATCGGGGGAATGGCTCGGGCGATATAGAATTTTCGGATGATATATATTGATGGCCAGCGCCAAGGTTTTGTAGCTCCCACCCCTACGAACGTCCCACCCGCCCACCCCCCGCCCTTCGGACGAGTGCGCTCGTCCTCGCTCGGGGCGCTGTCGCAATTCTCGCAACCGCCCAGGCAACGAGGAATGATTATTCCGCCTTAGGTTTTAACACCATGCCAGCAACCATGGCGACTGCCCCTATTGAAGAAACGATGTAGCCGGGATATTTCAAGTCTCCAATGTCGCCACCGTTCGTAAGCTTCCAGGCGCTGGTGTTAGTTTTTACCAGCCAGGCCCAGACATATGCGCCATCCCAATCATACGGTACTTTCGAGTACACCGAAGCATTTAACCCTTCGAATGTGAATGAAAAAGTGCGCTCAGCATCCGGATTGTACCCACCCTTAGCAAACGGGGAAAATTCTCGATGGATGATGCCCTTCACCATGACAATGTCTCCACTGCCGTACTCGTCTTGGCAATCGTTCAGCACCTCGACGTTCTTCACGAATAATGGTTCAAATGAGAACATTAGGATGATTCCGATGGTGAGCAATACGACGCCCGCAAGCAACATCCTCTTTCGCATCGATTGTCGATGGTTTTGTGGCATATTAAGCATATTGGTACGAACCTAGGCCGAGCGAGCAGGCGAGGGCGAGTCTTTTGGGATAACATACCACTTTTCTCAGCATACGTCCGAGCGAGCAGGATGAGTCCGAATTTCTTTGCTCCAAATGCGTTCTTTGTGAGTAGAACGGCTGAGCGAGCAGGTGAGCCCGAGTCTTTTGAGATACCATACACCTTTTCTCCGAGGGCTCACCAGCGTAGCGAAGCGAGAAAAGGGGTTGCGAGGCCCAAAGAAAGCGTTTAGTCCCAGAAGCGTTTGTTCTTTGCGAACAGCACCTCGGCCTCCAGAATCCTTGCCAGCACGTCGTCCTCCGTCGCGTTGTACTTCTGCAGGATGCGCGCCGCCGCGTCCGGGCCGATGCCGCGCCCGCAGAGGACCAGCGCGGCCCGCCGCCCGTGCGCCCTGACGAGGTCGGCGTTCTTGCCGATGCGCTTCAGCTCCTTGCGCTCGTCCATCGTCGGCAGCGCCTTGGACAGCAGCTTGAGCTTCGCCTCCTCGCGCACTCCCAGCGCCGCCACCTGGACCGCTCCGCAGTAGATGCAGCGGACTTTCTCGGGAATGCGCCCTACGCGAGTCCTGGAGGTCTTGCGGCAGTTCAGGCAGACGAGACGAACCTCCTCCTCCTCGAGGCGCTTCCGCAGCGCGTCCAGGATGGCCTTGCTGGGCCTCGACGGTGCCACCAGCTCGCCCGATTCCTCAATTCCCAGAATCCCGAGCGGCGAGAGCCTGCCCTCGGAGACCCTGATTTCCCCGGCGCGAATCCTGCCGATTATTTCAGTCGCCCTCTCGACGTCCATCTCGTCCCAGACGGTGCGGTCCAGCGCCTCGTCGACGAGCGGCGAGCCCTCGTACGCCTCGACCAGCGAGTCCAGGTTCATCGTTCGATAGTCCGCGTCCCGGCTCACGACGCCGAACTTCTTCGCCGCCTGGACGAAGCGCCACTTGAACGTCATCGAGCGCCTCGTCGCCAGACGGACGAGCGGCCCGACCGCCCCAGGCTCCGTGCCCTTGAGGATGCCGATTGCCGCCTTGGCGTCCGCCTTCCAGGGGAACTCCAGCACGATGCGGTAGGGGTCCACGTGCATCCCGACGCTCTCGCCGGAGCGCGCCGCCATCAGGCTAGCCATCAGCCTCCCGAGCGTCTCGTTGACCTTCGTGCCGAAGCAGGCGTTGACGACCATCAGGCCGCCGTCGGTCTCGACCACGACCGTCGAGTCGTCGGGCATCTCCAGCTTCTTGGAGTCCTGCTCGGAGAGCTTCTCGGAAAGCGCGGTCGCGCACGATTTGTCAATAGGGTAGGAATCGAAGTCCCGCTTCTTCCTCAGCGCCCCGACCTCCATCGCGACTGCGTACGGGACCGGTATCTCCTCGCCAACCCAGCTCGGGACGACGCCGAGCTGCGGCACAGGCTCCACGAGAATCTGGTCCCCCTCGATGTCGACGATGCGCCACGGATTTCCCTTCACGATGAACGGCACCTTCGCATCGGAGAACGAAGCCACGAACGCCTCGTCCAGCTGGCCGACGTGCTTCCTGGTCGTGATGTCCACGACGCGGTACGTCTTCTCGTCGGGAATCATCGAGATGTTCTCGAAGTAGTGCTCGATTGTACGCGCGGACTTGCGCAGCCGGCCGTCGCGTATCGCTATCGTCCTGACATCGCCCAGGAAGTTGGCCACGCGGTCGAAGTCGGACCTCTCCAGGTCCCGGTAAACGTGCGTGCGCTTCACAGCAGCGAAGAGCGCGTCCGGCTCGCCGGTGGCGTGCGTCATCGCGTGGGCGACTATCTGGTTGGCGAGGACCGTCATAGGGTTCTTGCGGATGGGGACGTCCTCGATTTCCCCGGCGAGCGCGCGCCTGGCAATCACCGCGCTCTCTGCGACGTCGTCGACGCCCTGCGCGACGACCAGTCCCTCGGACCTGCGCCCGACTCCGTGGCCGGCGCGGCCGACCCGCTGCACGAGGCGGGCCACCTCGCGCGGGCTGCCGAACTGCACGACGTAGTCGGTGGAGCCCACGTCGATTCCCAATTCGAGCGACGATGTGCAGATGAGGGCTTTCAGCCTCTCGGCCTTGAAGTCCTCCTCCATATCGACGCGAACGTGCCTGGACAGCGAGCCGTGGTGTACGCCGACCGGGAACGATGGGTCCCAGAGCCTGTAGCGCGCGGTCAGGTACTCCGCCGTGTCCCTGGTGTTCACAAAGAAGAGCGTGCTGCGGTGGCTCTCCACCCTCTCGCGGCACAGCTTCATCGCCGCCGCCATCTCCGGCTCGGTCTGCAGCTTCTCTGCCAGCGCCTTGTCATCCTTGCCCGGGCGCGGGTATTCCACCGTGATGCCCAGCCCCTTGTGGATGGAGACCTTGGCGACCTTCACTTCCCTGCCTGGTCCCACGAGGTATCCGGCGACCTCGCCAGGTGAGCCCACCGTCGCGGAGAGCCCGATGCGCTGGAACTCCCCGGCGATGTCCACGAGCCTCTCCAGCCCGACCGAGAGCTGCGCGCCGCGCTCGTCACCCGCGAGCTCGTGAATCTCGTCGATGACGACGGTTTTCACGTTTGTCAGCGCCTCCCGAAGCTTCTTCCCGGTGAACATTATCTGCAGCGTCTCGGGGGTGGTTATCATCACCTGCGGCGGGTCCCGCGCCTGCCTCAAACGTTCGCCCTGGGGGGTGTCTCCGTGCCTCACGGCGACCGAGACTCCCAGCTCCTTCCCGAAGAACTCCATCCTCCGCAGCATGTCCCGGTTGAGGGCGCGCAGCGGCGTGACGTACAGGACGCAGATTCCCTTGGGTTTCTCCATCGCCATCCTGTCCAGCAGAGGGAGCATCGCAGCCTCGGTCTTGCCAATCCCCGTCGGCGCGACCAGGAGGACGTTCTTTCCCTCCGAGACCGCGGGAATCATAGCGCTCTGGGCAGGCGTGGGCAAGTCTATGCCGAGCTTGGCCAGCGCCGCGCGGACCGATGGTTGGAGCCTCTCGAAGACGCTCATCGCGCACCAGTAAAATCGGCAAGTATTAAATGGTTGCACGGGGATGGGCGAACGTGAAGCTGAAGTTCGACCCGTTCCAGGTGTTCCAGGGCGACAGGTCGCCCGTCGGGCTGCGCGCCCGCATCGATTTTGACGGGCGACACGGCTGCGCATACACCGCCGAGAAGCTCGCGGGGGAAATCCTCGTGCGCCAGCGCCCGGACGGCTCGTGGGGCGACACGTCAAGCACTATCAAGGCGCTCTACGACCTCTCACTCCTGAATCCTGGGGGCAACCTCATCACCCGCCAGGGCGTGCGCTGGCTCCTGGAGGAGCACCTCCCGCCGATGGTATGCACCAGCACCGACGGCGCCCCGTACGACGGCCTCTTCTTCAGGACGGAGAAGTACCAGTCCGCGAAGCTGAATGCGATAAAGGGCACGCCGTTCACAAAGGGGTGCTCGGGGTTCATCAAGACGGGCGCTGCGCTCTACCTGGCCGCCGCCCACAACGTCAGGGGCAGCGAACGCGTCGCACCCGCCTTCAAATCTCTGGACCGGGTAGTGGAGGCCCGCAGGGGGCGATGGTGCTCGCCTTCGTGCTCGAACAACATCCTCCAGGGCTACGCCGCGCACGAAGGCGCACGCGATAGTCCGGCGATGCGCAAGGCGGTCGCAGCTCTGGGAAATATCCAGAAGCCCTCCGGCGCGTGGGCTGGCGCCCCGTTCTACCCGACGCTCTTCGCGCTTTCGAGGCTCGATTCGAAACCCGCCAAAAAGCAGGTCGCGCGCGCGCTGGCAAAATGCGCCCGCACTCAGAAGAAGGACGGCTCGTGGGGAGGAAGTGGCAGGCTCCACGACACCTATCTTGTTTTAGAATCGATGAGGCGGGCCGGGGCGCTATAAGTTGCCGCTCAATGTTGGAAAGGGAATCATGGACTCCAGTACGTGACAATGCAGAAGCACACGAGCGCTACGAACACGATGGAAGTCAACGCCAAAACGATGCTCCGCCTCAGGACGTTCTTCTCCCTACCCTTCCTGTAGGCTGCAATCTCGGCCAAAGTCGCGATGGGCATTGTTCAACCTCTCCATGCAGTAGTTGGGGTGAATAGTATTTAAGCTGATTTGTAGGGTGTTTTGTAAAGAGACGAACGATAGAATTAATATTGTCTCAATCGTCCTCGGCGACCCTCTTCTCCAGCGCCCTCAGATACGCCAGCATCGCGTCCGCGCGGTCCTGGTCCTCGAGAAGGATGTCGTAGAGGGACGAGCCCTCGGTGAGCTGCCTGCGGGGCTTGGCTATCAGCGTGCCGGTCTTGCTGGCCCAGATGCCGTGGTCCTCGCGCAGGACGGAGAACTCGCTCGCGGCCGGGTCGAACCCACGAGACCTCAGCGCGGTGATGCGCCTGTCGATTTCGCGGTCCCTAGCGTACGAGGCGTTCTGCTTAGAATCGAGGGCGCCGAACATCGTCGTCTCGTCGGGCTTCGCGCGCTTCTTCCCGCGCCCTGAGCAGTCGGGGCACTTGCCCGAGCCGTCGCAGGCATCGCACTCCAGCCGCACCCCGCCCCAGAGGCCCGTATCGACCTTACCCTTTCCATTGCACTCGGGGCACTTACCGACTGCGTAGCAGGTCTGGCATCGCTGCATCATCTAGGTCACTCGTTCTGGAGTATGCAGAGGTTAGAGATAATAATATTGCTGGTTGTGGGGCGGCACATCTTAGCTTCCACCTAACACAAATCCATCACAGCGAGATTCAGCAGAGAGAATGAGGCCTCGCTGTGGATACGGACTGGCTCCTTGTTCGGTGAATGACGGAGACCGCCAGTCCTATCCGGTCCCTCTTTGCATCTATGGAAAATTTATGCGAGGGACCGGATTTGAACCGGTGAACCACTAAGGAATGGATCTTGAGTCCATCGCTTTTGACCATGCTAAGCGACCCTCGCGCGCGGCCCGGCGGGGTTATTCTGGGGGGTGGATATGAAGTTTCTGCTCGGGGAAAAGGTATTCTACCGACAGAACCTCGGGGTGGCGGTGACAGGATGAACGCGAAGGTCAAGTGGACTGGGGGGCTCTCGTTCGAGGCGACCGGGGACAGCGGGCACGCCGTCAGGATGGATGCCAGCAAGGAGTTCAAAGGCGCCGACAGCGGCTCCAGGCCGACAGAGCTGCTCCTCATGGCGCTCGGCGCGTGCACCGGTATGGACGTCGTCTCCATACTCGAGAAGAAGCGCCTGGCCATCGACGATTTCTGGGTCGAGGTGAGCGCTGGAAAGACCGACACGCACCCGAAGATGCTTAAGGACTTCCACGTCAAATTCGTCCTCGTCGGCAAGAAAATCCCGCGCAAGGACGTCGAGCGCGCCGTCGAACTGTCTGCCGAAAAGTACTGCACCGTCGGCGCGATGATGAAGGCCAGCACGACCGTGACGCACGAGGTCGAGATACGCGAGAGCGCCTGAGCGCGTCGGAAAATTATATATCTAACATATACTATAACCGAGCCGATGGGATGCGCAAACTGCGCCGAGGCAGACTGCCAGATATTCCGTGGTAGGATAAAGTGTTGCGAGGCCTGCGACCGCTCGATGATGTCGCCGCAAATGGTCTCCGTGGCATTGCCCTGAGGCACTGGCACGCCGTTCTGGGATCAGCTCGCCAGCGCTAGCGCTCTGTCTGTAGGTTCATAAAAAAAAGTGGGGGAAGATAATCGTGAACTGGAATCAGCGCTTGCTGGGCGCCCCGACGATCTTCGTGATGTCGTCCTGCATCTTCATAATCTGAGACTCCATCCTGGCGAGCCTGCAGTTTATGCAGTTGCATCCTTCCTCGTACTCCTTGCCTTCGATTTTCTTTGCCATGTCAAAACTCTCCGTACTTCCCCTTCTTCCACCTCATCGCCGCGCTGCAGTCGAGGCGCCTGTTCAACGTCTTGTTCCGTCCGGTGACGATGTCGTTGATCAAGGTCACCCTGTTGTGCACGTCTATCGCCCCGTTGAAGCGCGTCTTCTTGAGGAGTATGGCCGTCATTTCAAACCTCGTACCTCTCCTCGATGATCTTCAACGCCTGGACCAGGCACGCCTTGAACTCGTCGCAGTGCTCTGGCCGGACGACCTGATGAGCCTCCGCCGCCCTCGCTTGGCGGGCGTGTATCCGGCTATCGTCCCTGTACAGCATCGTATTCACGAACCCCTAGCATACGAAGTGCCTACATTTCGCATACAAACATAAATGCGAATCTAGATATAAATAGGTTGCCTCGAAAAATGATTTTTATTTTATGAAATTGAACAAATTGAAAGGAAAAGGGTTTAATATATATTGTTACTTTCTGCGCTTCCTCGCAGCGGCATAGAGGACTGCAGCCAGTCCTATGGCCGCGACGCTCACCAGCGAGCCGATCCCCGGAAGCCCGAGGAATCCCCTCTCCGGTGCCTCGCCGCCGTACTTGGTGACTGCGACGTTCGCCTTCCCCTCGTCCGGCGTGTAGGAAATCTTCGAGACCGAGGCGACGATGCTGAACGTCGTGTCGACGCTGACGTTCTGCGTCCTGAGCGTCACTTCGAACACGCCGCTCGCGTCCGTTACGCCGACCCCGTCGACTATCCAGCCGCCGACGCTCGCCGGCTCCACGGTCACGATGACGTCCGCGCCGTCGACTGCAAGCCCGGTGTCCTCATCGGTGACCAGCACGGAGACGACCGTCTCGTTGCCGGAGCTCATGCTGTTGACCGCCGGGGTGACCTCGATGGTGAAGATGCGGGTCACGAGATGCACGGTCACGGAGGTGTTCGTGTATCCAGAGACGTATCCGCTCTTGGCCGCCATGGTCGATATCGTCACGTCAGTGGTGGC
>DAIRED010000016.1:0-16577 GCA_036795795.1 Thermoplasmatota archaeon
GGTCATGTTGTTGCCGTAGATGAGCGCGATGAGCCCGACAACGGCGGCAATGAGCCAGGCGAGGAACGTCGCGCCTTCGCCCAGCACGTGTTCGCGGAACGCCAGCAGGTAGGCGGCGTAGTACGCCAGGATGAGCAGCAGGATGACGCCCATGCCCATCTTCTCGAGCTTCAGCAGGTCGTCGACGAAGCGCTCGGTCGTGTGGACCGGGCTGATGGTGTAGGAGATGCATCCCTGGGCGTGGCCTCCGACAGCCTTGACGTACTCGATGGGTTTCTGCATGTTGCGCAGGTCGTTCAGCGCGTCGAAGACCCTGAAGTTGTCCACGCCGTTCTTCTTGGCGTAGAAGATGAACTTCTCGACTATGTCGTCGGGGAAGTTCCAGTAGGCGACGATGTTCATCGCCCTCTCGAGCATCTGCATCTTCGTGTTCGGCATCGCCTTCTTCAGCTTGTTGATGCGGTCCCACGGGTCCTCGTTCAGGTACCGAATCGGCACGTCGAAGGTCGCTCCGCCCCAGACCTCCAGGGCCCAGAAGCCGACCTGGTCCATCTTTGCCGCGATGGGCAGCATGTCCTCGGTCCTCATCCTCGTCGCCAGGAGCGACTGGTGCGCGTCCCTGAACGTCAGGTCTATCAATTTCACCATTTATGACACCCTCTCAGAAAGGCTGTGGCCGTGAATCGTGGGGGTGTAATTAAAGGTTTTCCCCCAAACGCTTTCTTTGAGCCTCGCTGCGCTGGCTCGCCCTCACCAAAGAAAGCATTTGGAGCAAAGAATTTCGGGCGAACCTGCTCGCTCGGACGTATGCTGGGAAAAGGTGTATGGTAACCCAAAAGGATCTCCCTCGCCAGCTCGGTTCGACCGGACCTGGTCTGCGGAAAGCGCCTCGTCTGGCGCAAGGAACGTTACGAGGACACGCGCCTCGCCAAGTGCCTGGAATGTGGGAGGGATTTCGCGTATTCGGAGGCTGATTGATAGCTATAATTGTACTCCTTTCCTCGGCGGAGGCCGATATGCCATCACCGTAATCTCTCGCTCTGTGACCGTGGCCAGCCCATCCTCGTCGATAACCGTTAGCGTAACAACGTAAACACCATTCTGGTTGTACTTATGTTCCGCTGCCGATGAATTCGATGTGAAACCATCCCCGAAATCCCATAAATATGCAACTATTTCTCCATCGATGTCGAATGATTCCGATGCGTAGAATTGATACGTTGGATTTTTTACGAGGACCTTGTCTACTATCAATTTTGGAACAACTGCAGTCTGATCGTATCCGTGCCGGGTCGTGAAATCCTTGAAATATACGCTTTCTGACCTGCCAGATTTCATTATCAGCCAGGTTGGATTGACCCCTGTATGAATTGCATCGAAGACAAGCTCGACTCTATAATCCATATCCGGTCGAACTTTCACCTCAAGCGATGCGAAATCTGGACATTTGTTAGCAGACCGAACGACCGATACACTATATTTCATTACGTCGTTTTCATAGACGTGGACTTCAACACTGTTACCCTTGCGGCCTGACACGACCAAGGTTAATTCGAGTTCCTTATATATGTCGACGATTGGGACCGGCGGCGAATCTACCACATTAATCTTAGTCTCTGAGTAGAATGCGTAGCCTGGGCTAGCACTTCTAACGGTAAGATTGACGACATATGTTCCATAGTCGAAATATTCATGTGTCGCGTTGATGTCGGCGGTGCTCGTCCAGTCTCCGAAGTTCCATGTGTAATTGCTCCATGAGGCTGTTGCATGTCCATAATATTCTTCGATTCCGAATTGTAACAGCGTATCCTTCAGGACGGTATAACGATTCGTTATCTTGTCGAATGATACGCCTGTCACGTTCCACAATATGTCGTCGAGCTCGACGAATATTGTTATGTTATCGCCCATGGACGGCACGTACTCAAAAGCACATGTCTGTTCCCCTCTGAACGAAGCAATGTTGCAGACCACCGTTGTCTTTTCGGTGCATCCATCGAAACCGACAGACAGACCGTATCTTTCGGTCGCGTCCTGGAGAAATGAAATGGTGGCATCCTCCGGCCAACTGACGGCATTTCCAGACATCGATTTCAATAGTAGAGGATCGTTATAGGCGATGGACAGCAACGAAACTTTGATATCGCCTGTCATTCCGCTTTCGACCGATGCCGAGACAATCACAGGCTGTTTGATATCAATTTCCGGCAATGTGTAATAGTGTCCGCGAGAAATGATGGCAAGCGCCCTGTTCTGAAGTGTCTGTTCCGGGCAGGTGAAATTGACCTCTATCGTCTGCTGAGGGCTTAACGTTGCATATTGCATATCGTTATCAGATAGCGCATCCGTCAACGTCACAGTGCTATTGTAATACCCGGCGTACGATGGCGGATAGTAGGAAATTTCCAATCCATCCGTAAGCGTGCAATCCAATCCAATGTAGTCTATAATATGTGAGCCTGTGATGAGCAAACGTATGGGATTGCCCGACACGATATAATCTTTCAACGGTGTAATGTCCACGACATCCAGTACTTTATTCAAGCGTGCGGGTATCGATGCGAAATCCCGCCACCCATCACCATCTTGGACTTGCACATGAATCGAGCACTTATAATATCGAGGATCTACCGGAATTGCGTAAGGCAATACTTCGACAATCGCCTTATGGTATACTGCCATCTTCATTTCAGGTGCTTCGGACACATCATCGGTAAACCAGACCGTCAACGTTTCATTGTGCTCAAGCTTCATCTGCATACCATCATTCATCTCGTCAACCAGTTCAAGCGATTCAGTTCCATAATCGTCGATACAAGACTCCGGCGGGGTTGGATCCACGATAGCTTTAATTTCGCCATCCGACGTGACCGCTATTTCCATTTCCTCGTTATAGTCGATGACAGCAAGCTCGATCGCATCTAGCTGAGTGCGTTCCACTGCTGGCTCATACAATTGGAACGAATAGGTATCGCCAATTGGAGCCACCGTTCCTTGGATCACGTAAGAATCCGAAACATCCAACATCGTCCTGTCCGGCTTCGTCGATTGCGGCAGGATGTTGTTTTCCTGGGCGAATTTCTCGCCGTTCCAGGTATAAACAAATGGGCACCCAAAGACCAACGTGCAAACGTTGTGCACTAAAACATCATTGGCGTAGTAGTTGTGATTGTTCCCGACCTCGAAGTTGTACAGAGTCGTCAATTCGGGCACGCGCACGATGCTGGTTATGACCTCGTTCCCATCCATTGTAATCATCACGGAACCCACGCTCAAATCCCCGGCATTCAGAAGTCCGTCAGTCGTATAGACTGGGTGCTCTTCAGTGATGCCAAGGTGGCCGTTTATCAACAGATACCCCGCGAAGTCGCTGTGCGTCGTCGCGTAATCCACGACATCAACCTCGACCGCCCCTGTCATCTCGTTGTAACTGTAGACTTCATCCCCTTCCGTGATATCCTCCACATTCTCATCGCCTTGCGGCGTGGCTATCCTTGTGCCAGCAATTAAACATCCTCCACCACCGCCCCCTCCGCCGCCCACTCCATCATCTTCTCCGGAACTGGATGTTGATAGATAGAAATTAAGTGATGCTCCCCCGGAGGGAGGAACATAAGCGGTTCCGTATCCATTATTATATCCTGCCTTAGATGCAATGAAGCTATATTGGACATTTGATGTCAGAGACATGCCCCACCCCCCATCAGCTCCACTTGTCACGGTCGCGAAAACTAAATTGCCCGCTCCTACCGAATTGATTGTGTTACCACCACCGATATCTTGTGGTGTCTCTGCAAAAGATGTGATCGTAGCGCCAGCGATTGGAGCGCCGCTAGATGAATAGACATGACCGCCAACATTGCCAGGTGTTGTCTCTAAACTAATAGTAAATGTTATTGTTGTGCTCCATGTACCTGGATTTCCAGCTTTATCGGAGGTTGCCCTAGCTTTCCATGTATGAGTACCCACTGCGAGTGACTTGGTATAAGAATTAATTGAAGCTGAATATGTAGCTCCATCAATCACAATCGAATATCCAGTGATAGGGGCCGGGTCATTTACGATTGAATTCCATGTGAAAGATATCGGCGATGGCGTTCCAGTTACATATCTAGAAGTAGTCGGCGACAACGTTGTAGGGGCTACCGGCGCCTTGTTGTCAAAACCATACGCTGCATCCGCTGTTGTTGGCACTTCTTCCCAGTTACCTGCTACATCATACGCTAATGAACGAAATTCGTAGTATCCCAAATTTGGCATCGTGAAGCTCCATACGTATGGTACGATATTATCGCTTGTTGCCATAAGCGTCCATGCACTCCAAGTTACGTTATTAGCAGAGTAACGATAATAGGGACATACCGATTGGACACCATCATTATCCGTCGCGGAAGCTGTAATGGTAATAGGATTAGTATTCCTCCAGTATACACCACTCCTCGCAATTGAACTCTTTGGTAGATTCCTTAATTGGACAGGTTTTACTGGGTATTCATAAACGGTTTCTAGCATGTCGTCATTTACAGTTACTCGAAGCAGATAATTACCGTCTGGGATAATTGTTGTATTCCATACTTCTGTTCTATCAGTTTCAGAATTTGTAGTTGACTCTGAAATTTTTATCCAATCATTTCTATCATTCGGAATGCCATTCCCATTTGGATCTTCGTCCGCAATTCCGTTACCATTATAATCAGGAAAATATTCAAATATACATTCTAAAAAGTTACGATCTTCAGAATCTAAGTCAGTTACTTGTGTTGCCTTTAATGTGATAGTATTGGAATATGCGGCATTTTGAGTGGGATTTTCAATTATCATTGAAAGAAATGGGGCGGGACATGTTTCGGGATATCCCTTAATATTCGGATTTACCCCGTGATTGTAATAAATCGCCTTCATCCAATGTCTATTTATTAGAGTATTTCTAATAACAGCGGTCGCACCTACTGAGGAAAACCACCCATCCCAGAAATCATATATGTCATTAGGGATGGGGCGATAATTACGCATGACATCCAATATTGGCGCAATTCCCATATGTAGTCCATCGTTATATGTCGGCTCAATAGTAAATTCAGTATTATAATCATCTGCTGTAATTATATCCACATTATCACTACAGTAAGTTTCCTTTTTACCAGTATGACCAATCGGATCACTATATTCGATTATATGACAATCGATGGCATCGGCCCCATCGTAAATGTCCCATAAAATACTGGCTACGCTTCCTTCGCACATATTGCCATCCCAGGGATCTATTGTTACAAACCTCTCATATTTAGAATCTTCCAAACCGGAATATTCGATGCTAACCAAATATTCATCAGGAATATTATTGAGCCAATTATATTTATAAAAACTATCAAAGCTTGATGCATTGTTGTTTTTTGATGCAGAGAAAAATTCAGCCCACCCCTCGGATAATGCGAATCCTGGAGATGATATCGATACCATCGAATGTTCGGATATAGTCGCACCGGTCGGCCAAGCATGATTGTAAACTTCCCACATTACGTCGTGTCCATATTCATGCGCGATAGTTTCTTCTTCCCATCCATTGCCCCAATCCAATTCTATATGCTTCGGCGTTGTTATAAAACAAGATATCGTGTCTGTAGGGTACCATGTGTCTATTTTAGGGATATCTACTTGCGTATTTTCTAATATCCAACCATGCTGTGAATTAATCTCATTGAAAATGTAAAATGGAGCCCCAGAATATCGCTCAACCAAACTAGGTGTATAATACCACCAATCCCCTAGGTCGATTATTGACCCATCTGTCATCTCGTTATGAACCCCACTATAATACCAATATGCATCAAATTTTTCGCCCGGAGTGACTGTGTTAATGTAATTGTTCGCATGAATTGTGGTATAAGCCTCAATACCACCCCCGTCGTCATCAACATTTATTACGAATGATGAGTAATATCCGGAGTCATCAGTAAATGCTATACCAATTATATCATCATCGATATTTCCAAAATCAATTGTACTACCGTCCATATCCCATATCAACACTTCTCCATTGTTAATTGGACATGAATATTCAAGTTGTTCACTTGGCGACATGGAGGACTCCCATCCATATTTAAAATAATACCATATCCCTTGGACTGTTACCGTACTATCAGTTAGAACTGGTTGAGGTATTATTGACGAGACATTTTCAATGTTAAATGGTAATTTATTACAACCGGTTTCAACTTCTCTACGTTCGACTTTTACTGAAATTGAATCTGAGACATTACATTTACCGAATGTTATTGGGGGGCTCAATGAAATGAGAAATAAAAAAATCCCAAGTAATATGGTTATATACTTCATTTTATATGCGCCCACAATTATAGTATCATCCCCATTTTATATCTTTCGGGTATATAATAATATGCAATCATAGCATTAACATTATTATTATATTTACCATTTAAAGTTCCATTATATTTTAACACCAACTTGATTGGATATAAATACCCCTGTAACAAGGTTCTATTAATAAAAATAGAATCATCAGTTGTAAGTAAATCATTGTTATCTGCGTCATGATAATTAATCCAGGTAATATTATCATTTACCCTATCATCCAAATATCCATTCATAATTGTATGGTTGACTGAATTATTCGATTCAGTATACAGTGTATACTGAATGTTTGTGACATTAAGCCATACATTAATTAGGGGATTATTTACCTGCTCTGAAAGTGAAACCGTACCATGATAATTTATTTCTAAAACGGACAGATTTACAATGTACGTATCATTTGACGAAATTATCAAGGCTATAAGCGGAGGGTTTATCTGTGAATTATCACCATCATAAGTATTTAAATACGCAATGGAAGACAATACTACAATAGTTACAAGTATTATTATACTCATGGTTTTTATTATCTTCTTTTTCTCAAGAGGTTTCTTATCCATATGCTATACCAGCATAAGCATATCAATTATCCAATATTTATACGTGTTGTTTACATGTTAAGAAATCTGCGATTTTCACGAGAATTATTTCGATAAGCACGTCTCAATGGCTCACAGAAGATGATGAGTGCATTGTTACATATGAAAAGCATGAGGTTTTTCGATAATTTTGATAGTGGATCGAGCCATTCAAAGAGACCCCTCACACCGATACCATGATGACCGCCCCCTCCGGGTAACCGCCGCCCGACAGCAACCGTTAAATGCCGCCAACCTTTACACTGGAAGCGATACGATGATGCCAGGTATGCGCGGGGTCAACCCACGGCAGATGCAGATGGCCATGAAACGCATGGGCATCGAGACCACCGAGATGAAGGACGTGGACGAGGTCATAATCCGCACCAAGGACAAGGACATCGTCGTCACCGGCGCGCAAGTAACCGTCGTCTCGATGAAGGGCCAGAAGACGTATCAGATTGCCGGCGAGGGCGAGGAAATCCGGGAGCGCGGTTCGAGCGCGGAACCGTCCGCGCCCGCAGGCCCGAGCGTCAACGCCGAGGACGTCGCGCTCGTGGCGGCGCAGGCGAAGGTCTCGGAGGAAGAAGCCCGGGATGCCTTGATAGAGAACGGCGGCGAGCCCGCCGAAGCGATAATCTATCTCATGGGGAAGAAGAGGTAGTCCATTTCACGCACGAGGAGCAAGATTCTAAGTCCCCCCGATTATCACGTGAAATCGAAGTGATACTCTGTCCTCCTCGAAGTCGTACTCATCACGCAGGCATTTTTAAAAACACTAATAGTTGCTGGAAGCTGGGGCAAAGCCCCAGCTCAATATAGAAAATTTGAAAAGGAAATGGATTTTTTAAAGGATTTTACGACGACGAGGGGGTGGTCTATCCCTGGACAGGGCAACGATACCCTGCTCATCTCTGCAGCTTCTTCACGTTCAGGTCGTACATCTCCTGGGATATCTTGCCGTCCGCGAGGGCCTTCTTGAGCCGCGCGATTTTCTCCTCGCTCCCGATGGGCGTCTTGGGCTTCACTGGCTCCGGCGTCGGCTCGGGGGCTGCCACAGGTTCCGGTATCGGTTCTGGCGCGGGGAGCTCCTCGGGCATCGCCTCCTCGGCGGGTATCGGCGGCAGGTCCTTCGGCTCCTCGGACGGGAATTCGATTTGCTCCGACTCTGGCACGGCATCAGTCTCGGGTGAACCGAGCGGAAGCAGTTCCGGTCCGGCCTGGTGAGTCGGCCTCTGGTATCCGTCCAAGTCCAGACCTTCGGCCTCCTCCTCTACTGGCTTCGGTTCCTCTACCGGCTTCGGCTCCTCGACGGGTGGCTCCGGCTCTGCAGGTTTCTCCTCCTTGGGTTCGCCCTTCGGGCCTATCATCATCCAAACGAGTATGCCGACGACCAAGCCTACGACCAGCAGGCCGATCATGAGGCCTATCGCGCCCCAGTTGGTGCCGTATTCCGGCAGGTAGCTGACGGATATCGTCGTGAAGACCGAGTTGCCGGCGGAATCGCGCCCTTCGACGACAATCGTGTTGGCGCCGTAGCTCAGCGTGACCTCCTTGGAGAACGCGTCGCCCGACATGATTGTCGATTTGCCGTTGACGAAGAGCGTCGAGCCGTCGGTCATCGTTCCGGTGACGACGTATGAGCTCTCACGGACGTAATCCCCAGGCGAGTTGACGGTCAGGGTCGGCGCCATGCTGTCGCGCGTGACGTTCTTCCAAGCCACGGCGGTGAATCCCTTTTGGTCCGTGAACTGCAGCCTGATGACGTTGATGCCCTCCCCGAGGGAGAACAAGCCATCAAACGTTTTGTCGCCAGGCATCACTTGGGTCGGAACCCCGTTAATGGTGAGAGTGCCGAGCATGTTGACCTTGCCGGATATCACGGTGTTCGGTGCGGATGTGAGAGACCCGGCTGAGGAGACGATGGAAGACATTGCCGGGAGCGCCTCAGACTGGACTATTACGACCGTCTGGACTCCCGTGTTGCCGCCGCTGTCCTCTGCCACTATTCGAATCTCGTTTTCGCCGTCGACCAGCGGGACGTTGGATGAGAACGTTCCATCGTCGAAGAGCGTAGCGTTCACCGGGTTGGCTCCGGAGTAGACGGTCAGCGTGGCCGAAGGCTCGGTTATGCCGGTAACCCGGATTTCGCTCTCCGCGGTCGTCGCGCCGCCAGCGATGGATTCGTCGAGCTCGATGATGGGAGCCATCGTGTCGATGGTGATGCCCCATCCGGTCCTGTGCTCGTTGCCGGTGAGGTCCCTCGCGACGAACTCGATGTAGTGTCCGCCGTCGCTCAGGGGTGAGTTGGGAAGCAGCGTCAGCTGGCCGACCCAGAATCCCGTTCCCCTAGCCGAATCTTCCGTTTCTGTGATGTATATCCCCGCGACGTTCGTGACGTTTTTCCCGTCGAGGAACACTTCGGCAACCTGCGATATCTCGCCCCTGCTGTCGTCTATCACGTTGGCGGATATCAGCGGCCTCGTGTTGGAGGTGATGGTGTTGGGTCCGTTGAAACCGGGCTGGATATCCGGAGCCTCGCGGTCGAGGATTATGTCGGCGGAGATGACGATGAGCTTCTGGGTCTCGGGGACTCCGAGGACGAATATCCCGCCGTATACTCCGTCGAGGGTTTCCTCGGGGAAGGTCCACTGGATGTCGAAGGTCCTCGTGTCGAACTTGGCTACCGTCGTCGAGTTGGAGTAAGCGCTACTTGCCGCGTCCTCGTCCCCGTGTTCGGTGTCCTGGTGGACCAGCTTGTATCCCTCGACGCCAGCGAAAATGGATTTAATCTCGAGGTCGAAGTATCCTGGCTCGGAGTTCACGGTGAACCCGAGAACCTTGATGATGTAGTCCCCGTCCGGCGGATTGATTATCTTTATCGCCTCGTCAGCGTCGGCGTCCGCGCAGTAAGCGTACATCCCGGAGCCGTACGTCGATTTATACGCGTCGAAGGTCATGTCGTTCTTCGTGATAATCTCCTGCCATTGCGCCTCGCCATCCTTCGGCTGACCTTTCAACCCGTCGTAGAATATTGCGAGGTCGAGGTCCGGGCACTCCGCGTGTCCGGTGATGTGCACGTCCCAGCTCAGGGCGTTCTCCACCGGGACGACCTTCGTGAAGCCGGCGACGGCGTTCATCGTCAGCCAGCCCTCAAGCGTGCTCAGGTCGTAGAGGGTTAGGTCGTCCTGGAGGATGGCCTCCGTGGACTTCGTTCCGGCGGCTGGACCGACGATTGACGCGTATACCCCAGGCAGCTCGATGTTCGACTGGAACGAGACGCTGGTGTGGCCGACCATCTGGTTCGTCCACTCCTTCGGGGCGTTGTCGCTCAGTCTTAGCCAGCCTCCCCGGCCCTCGAATTCGGTTATCGGATCTCCAGAGCCGTTAGAAGCCTTGCCGGAAACGCATATGACCACGACTTCGTGGTTGAACGGGGTGACGAGAATCTCCTTGGGCCCGCCGGTGGATGTGAAGAAGCTGAAGTCGGCCTTTTCCTCGCTTGCACCGAGCTTGGACATCGTGTACGGAGCAGCGTTCTGGAACATCGGCTGGCCGCCTTTGCCGTAGACGATTATGTTGAGGTCGCTCTGGTTCAATCCCCACATCACCTCGGTGTAGAGGTTGAAGTACTGGAGCTGGGTGACCGTGTACATGCCCTGGTTGGGGACCTTCACGTAGAAGTACCTTCGGTCGCCGCTCTCCTGGCGCTCGCCGCTGTCTGGGATTGCACCCTGGCCTGGCCTCACGCCGTTGACCGGCATGATGCTCGGCGCCGCGTTCTCGCTCACGTTGCCGAACTCGAAGTCGGCGGTATTTGCAGCATAGACGCTCAGAGTGAGTGGCACAATCACGGTCCTGTTGTAGTGCGTGTAGTTGACCCAGATCGAGACTCCCCTCTGGATTTCGAACGGGACGCTGACCTGCAGCAGGCCGGTCCTGCGCCATACCGTGAAGTTGCTGGGGAGGACCATTTTCAAACCGCCGTCTATCGTTTTTATCCAGGCGGATATCGTCACGGCATCGGTGGACAGCCTGGTGTGCGGCAATGGAAGGACTCCGGTGAGGCTCTCCTCGTACGAGAGGACCGCCTTGACGGAAATCTCGACGCCGCCGGAGGCGCCGGCCTGCGCAGGCGTAAATGTCACGACGCCCGTGTCGTTGTTTATAGTGTAATGGACTCCGTAGGTCAGCGGGACGCCGCCCCTCGTGATGTTGCAGAACCTGACATCGTACACATTGGTGTATGAGCCCGGCGGTGTCAACCCGTCGAAGATGTTGACCGTGGCGAGGCTGTCTCCCACGAAGTCGTCGTAGGCGTGGACAGCGTTGCCCATCAGGTTATTGTGGTCGAGCTGGTTGAATCCTGTCGAATTGGCAAGTCGAATTCCGTAGCCGTTCGACCAGACGCTGTTGTAGGTGACGTCGACATCCACGGAGTGGTCGAGGTGTATTCCAGTCGCCGAGTTGCCGCTCGCGTTGTTGCGAGAGATTGCGCACAACTCTGAGTATGCCAGCACGATTCCCGTCGCACCACCTGTTGCGTCGTTGTAATCCACTGTCACGTTGTCCGAGCCGGTCACGAAGACGCCGGTGGAGGTCATGCCTGTGATGTCGTTCATATAAACCCTCGAGACCGAAGTCCCGACGACCGCGACGCCCGTCTTGAGGGATTGCATCTCGTTCGAGCGCACGACTCCGTTGGGCGCATTGAACAGGGCGATGCCGAACCCGGCGACGTTTCCGTGCACCAGGCAGTTCATGACGACGAAGTGTGCGGTCGTGTTCTCAATCTTGACACCGTAGCCAAAGCCAGTGGTCTCGATGTCCCAGCCGGAGATGATGAACGGGTCGGAGGAAGTTCCAGCCGCGCCCGGGTTCAGAACCCCTGGCGAGGTGGTGAAGTCGCTCGCTACGGTGATGGGTGCGCTCGCGATTTGGTAAACTTGCGCGGTCGCCACTGGCGCGCTCTCGGGCGAGTTGTCCTGGACGCCCGAAACGGTGCCCGCGTCATCTATCCCTGCGTAAGGCGTGCCGTCCTTGTTCGGATCATCGAACCAGAAACTGTCATTCCAGTCGTTGGTCCAGATGGGGTCGTTATCGTAGGCGTGGACAGCGATGCAGTTGGTGAAGTCATTTCCGGAAATCACGTTGTTGTCTGACGCGTCGACGTAGATGCTGTAAAATCCGGAAGAGCCGTCGAACGAATCGAAGGTGTTGGATGTTATTTCATTCGCGGAACAGGTCGCCATGAGGATTCCGAAAGCTTCGTTGTAAATCAAATTTCCAGAGATGCGGGAATCGGTTGCCTCTTCGATGAACACCCCGCCGTCGCCTCCGTTGTCGTGGATGTCGCAACCCACTAGGGTCAAACCCGTCACAGTTTTGACGCCAATTCCGGCGCCGGAGCTCGTCTGTATCTCGCTGTCGGCGACGATGATGTCCGAGGAGGTTTCCATCGAGAGGGCGCTCCCCGCGGAGTGGTCGCGGATGTCTAGGCCTTCGAGCAGAAGGTCCGCGCAGAGGTCCATCCTGATGCCGTGACCTCCGTTCAGATTGATGTCGGAATCGGATATCACACCGTTTATGACATTACTGAGCGTGATGCCGTTGAAGCTCTGGGCGTCGTGAACGCCGCAGTTGCGTATGATGAAGTAATCTGTGGTGTCGGAGATTGTTATCCCGGCCTGCGTGTAGCTCGTCCCGTCGATTTCTAGATTCTCGATAATCCACGGGTTCCTCGCGGTTCCGTCGCCGCGTGCTGCGAAAGCCGCGAATTCTCCGTTGCTGGCAATCGCAATCGGCGACACCGCGACCCTGACGGTCGGGTGAGTGTCTACAGGGTTAACGAGCGGGAATAGGTCCTTCTTTCCTGCAGTGTTGAACTCGTACGGATTGTCCACTATGAAGTTGGAATCGGCGTCCGGGCCCGTCCAGCCGCTCCAGTGATTGCCCTGCGCCCCGTCATCCCAGTTTGTGGAATAGAGCATCCCGTTGTAGTATTCCTCCTCGGCTCTGACGTCGTAGCCGATGGTGGTGAGCGAGCTAGCCGTCTTCTTGTCGTAGGATGCAACGAGCGAGGACTGGTACGTTCCCGGCTCCGCCATCAGCGGAACGTCTGCCGTGACATCTAGGGTGTCGGTAACGCCGCCGGCCACCGCGCCGGAGGTCGTCTTCGACAGTGATAGCCAATCGAAGGCCACCGGGGCGAACGACTCGACCGCGATGTTCCACACCTGGCTCGGCAGGCTCGTCGTCGCGGCGAGGTCGGGCCGTATCTCGAGGATGAGCTTGCCCTGGAGGTGCTGGTATGGCTTCGACAGCGTGAGGGTCATCGAGTTTACGTAGCCGTAGTTTACGCCTGTCAGGTAGCTCAGGTAGTCTGTATCATCAATTACTCCATGGTTGCTCTCGCCGAGAGGCTGCGCATCAATCCAGTCGTACATGTTCATGAAGTACGAAGCCCCCTTCTCGACGAAGGCGCTGTGGTTGCACTGAGCTGTCACCTTGATGACGTCCGCGTCTAGGGGCACCATGTCGGATATCTGCATCCGCGCGCCGGTCGACGACGAAACCAGCTTGGTCGTTGTCTGGTAGTCTATGCGACCCATGTATTCCACCGCGTATTGGGCCGTCCCGGAAGACGTTCCAGCGTTGTTGAAATCGACAGAAATCGTGTCGGATTCTCCCGGCGCGAGGACATTGACGAACGAATCGTATTCGGTACCGAACGTCGTGCCGAAGGCGCCCTTCTCAGCGCTCGCCACGAACCCGTTGTCTCCCCTGGCCGCCTTCACGGCGGCAAGCGCGTCGACGAACCCTGCACCCTGTGTCAGCGCGTCGTGCCCGAGGTCCTTGGCGGTCGAGCGGATTATCTCCATCGCGACCTGAGTCGACGGGTAGGCTCCGTGCTCCTCCGCGTACGCCTCGAAAATTAGCGCCATCACGCCGGTAGCCACCGCTGTGGCCATCTCGCTGCCCTTCCAGACGACGGTCTGGCTCTTGCCGCCGACCGAAGTGGATAGGACGCCCGTCCAATCGAGTGGGACATCGACCTCCCCCATGCCGACCGCGACGACGTCGGGCTTGGGCAGACCTGCTGCCGTCGGCCCTCTCGAGGAGAACTCGCTGACGTCGCTGGAGTGCTGCGCGTATTCGGGGCTCGTCAGGTCGTAGGTGTTGTCCTCCGTGAATCCGACGACGAGGGTGTTGGCGCTGCAGGGCGCCGCGACGGTGCCATACCCGCTGCCGTCGTTCCCCGCCGGGGCGATGAACGAAACCTGCGAACCCGTGAGGTTTACGATGAATTCTATGAGCTGCGACGTCGCATCGAGGCCGTTGCCGTATCCCGAGGCGTACTGGCCGGTGGTGATGATGTTGGCCTCGTCGCCGGTCGCGACCTCTCCGTCGTAGCCCTCGGCCGCGAAGTAGAGGGCGTACGATAAATCGTAATGCGCATTGCAAATGGGCAGGAACTTGACATTCGGGCTCACTCCCAGGACTGGGCCTGCGACGCCGTCGTTCAGGCCCTCGCCGGCGATGGCCGAAGCCATCTGTGTCCCCTGCGTTCGCATGGCTCCATCCTCATCGACGTCGAACTCGCCGTAGAACGCGACAAGTTCGCCGTTGCCAGGTATCGGCATCGGATTCTCCGAGCTGAACGCGGTGAGCTGCACTCCCGCCAATATCAATATCTCCGACAATCGCTCCGAGTACGGCATGGTGAGGTTACCATCACCTATGAAGTAGAGCAGGCCGCCCGATATGTCGTTGAGCCCGTCAGTACCGCTCTCGACGGAGCCGTTGGGCATCACCTTCCATATGTCCTGCGCAAGGACCGGGTGTGCCTTGTCGACGTACGGGTCGCTGCTGTCGATGACGTAATCGACGTTGGTGTCGATGTAGACCCGGTCCCAGACGCCGGGCGTGGTCGATTCGGTGACAATCATCGGAACGGCGCTTCCCAGCATCTGGGTCAGCGCCGCGCTCGGGTGGTAGCCGAAGTGGAACATCCTGGAGGCGTTCACGGTCGGCACGCTGGCATCGATGGTGGTCTTCGGGATGTCGACGGAAGCCCAGGAGCTCAGGGTCGCCTTCTTCGTGTTGTCCCAATCTACCCAGACGGGCGGCGAGGACGGGGAAATCACGTTCACGTCGGATGGAACGGTGTCCTGCGGTCTGGAGGCGTTCGCGGCGCATATGAACGAGGTCAGGTACATCAGGTTCTGGTCTGCCGTGAAGTTGCGCGGGATTGCAACCTCCAGGTAGCCTTTCGCCGTCCACTCGCCGGCGGACGAGCCCTTGTAGAAGGACTTGCCGAAGATGTTCGTGGTGTTGGTCTTCGTCCATCCGGTCGTCTGGTTCCACTTGTAAACGTCCGGCTCGCTCATCTTGTCGGGGGTGTCCAGCTTCTGGCCCGTGCTTCCGAACGTGTAATATTCCCTCTCGTAGTCCACGTATATCACGATGTCCGGCTTGTGGGCGACGAACGGCATCGGGTTCGTCCAGGTGGACGAATACCTCCGCACCGTGCAGTCGCTCGTTCCGACGAAGATGTCGCCGTTGGACGGCCTGAGAGCAATCGAGAGAATCGGGGTGTTGTCGCGGCTGTCGCGCTCTGCGACAAGCGCGTACGTCGTCGGGTTCCGGTACATGACCTTTCCGTCCTCGGCCGCCGATATCATCGTGGTGCTCTTCCATATCAGGGCGTTCACGGACGCGGTCGCGCCATGCGCGGTAATCCTTGTCTCGAGAGACCCCAACGTTGACAGGCAACGCGTGAAGTAGGTAATCGTCCACATCGTGCTGTTCAACTGCGTCACGTTATTAATATTGCTCGTCGTGAACGTCGCAACTAGCGTGGTCGGCACGGCCTCGTCCCTGCCCTGGTAGAGCCTAACGACTAGGGTGTCGGTCGGGTTCATCGCGGTGACCGGTGGTGTCCAGTATCCGTACTGCGGACCGAATCCATCCGCGCTCCGGTTGACAATCGCCTCGGCCACTCCGCCGGTCAGCTCGGTTTCCGCCCCGCCTGACGTGCGCTTCCAGACCCTCATGCCCCAGTAGTACGTTCCGCCGTTTGCCATGGTTGGCGACAGCTGGATGACGTCGGAGCCGGTCGTGGACAGTTTATATGCGGTGAGGCCGTTGGCCGTCACCTCGTCGATTATCCCCCTGAGGTATAAACTTGTAATGCTGGAGTTGCCCTCGAGCTCCAACCCCTCGATAACGTTGGCGCCGCCGCCCCACTGGACCCTGTTGGTCCCAGAGGTGAGGTCCCACACGTCTATCGAGCCAACGGAGTTCCTTCCAGTTGCGACGCGGTCTCCGCTCGGGCCCCACACGACAGTTTCTATTGTCGACAGGTCGTCGTCGACTAGCCCGGGAGCCACGAACGTGGTCTGCTCGGCATATGTGGCCGAGTCCAGTATCCTTATCTTGCCGTCGTTCATCCCTATTGCTATCCTGGTGCCATCCGCGTTGTAGGCTATCGAGGTAGCTTTGCTGGGCGTGCAGGTGACGCTGGCGTTGGCGCCGGTCAGCACATTGACGACGAAGATTGCCGTGGCGTCGGAGAGCGCACCCGTCAGCAGCATCGTGCTGTTCGGGCTGAATGCCATAGCCTCG
>DAIRED010000017.1:0-16454 GCA_036795795.1 Thermoplasmatota archaeon
TCGGTCCGTTGCGATAATGAGCAAAGCGCATGCGCGCCGAGCTTCCATTCTCTCTCGTCTGCCCCAAACTATTTATCCCGAGCCCCCTTTTTTAAGCGCATGTGCTTGGCCATCCCGGGCAAGATTCTGAAAATTGACGGCGACGACGCCCTGATCGATTTCGGCGGCGTGCGGCGCAAGGCCAACGTCAGCTTCGTCGACGCCAAGCCCGGCGCATACGTCATCGTCCATGCGGGGTTCGCCATCCAGCTCCTCGACGAGCGCGAGGCCAAGGCGTCGCTGAAGCTGTGGGCGCAGATCCTCGAAGGGAGCGCTCCGGATGCATGAGTTCTCCATCGCCCAGCAGGTCGTCGAGGTGGTCCGGGACGCGGCCGCGAAGGCCGGGGGTGCAAAGGTTTCCGAAATCCACCTTCGCATAGGCGAGCTCAGTTTCATCTCCGAGGAGCAGCTCCGATTCGCGATAGAGGAGCTGTCCAAGGGCACGCCCCTCGCCGGGGCGAAGCTCACGCTCAGGAGCGAGCCAGGCAAGGCCAGGTGCGAGTCTTGCGGCGCGGAAGAGTCAGTGAGCTACGGCGGCCTCAAGGCCGCGGGGGCGCAATTCGCCGTCTGCGCCAAGTGCGGCGGCCCCGCGCGCCTGACCGGCGGCTCGGGCTGCACGGTCGAGAACATCCTCGTGGAAGTCCCGGACGGTGAATGATGGTACACCCGCTGCTCGGAGAATCGTCGGGGGTGAGCCGATGACCCACCAGCTGCTCAAGGACGTTCCAAAGCTCGGTCGCGAGCTGCGCTTCATGCACGTCTGTGGCACTCACCAGGACACGCTGGTCAAGCACGGGCTCGAGCCGCTGATGCGCGAGGTCGGCGTGCGGATAATACAGGGACCTGGCTGCCCCGTCTGCGTCACGACGGGCGCGGAAATCGAGATGGCCAGGGCGCTCGCGAAGTCTGGAAAAGTCGTCGCCGCCTTCGGGGACATGATGAATGTGCCGGGGCCGTCCGGCTCGCTATTCTCCGCGCGCGCGGAAGGCGCGGACGTGCGCATCGTCTACTCGGTCACCGACGCGCTGGCGATGGCGCGCGCCGAGCCCGCGAAGGACTTGGTTTTCCTCGGGGTCGGCTTTGAAACGACGGCCCCGTCATCGTCGTTCGCGCTCGCCAGCGACCCGCCGTCGAACTTCTCGATACTCTCATTCCACAGGCTCGTCCCGCCTGCGCTGGCGGCGATACTGAGCGCGGGCGAACTGAAGCTGGACGGGCTCATCGAGCCCGGCCACGTTAGTGCGATAATCGGCACGAAGCCCTACGAGCCGCTGAGTTCGAGATGGAAGGTGCCGCAGGTCGTCGCCGGCTTCGAGCCGGAGGACCTCTTGACGGCCGTGGCGATGCTGGCTAGGCAAGTCTCCGAAGGGCGCGCGGAGGTCGAGAACGAATACTCGCGCGTCGTGAAGCCCGATGGCAACCCCAAGGCGCTGAAGCTGATGGCCGAGACATTCGAGCCGCGGGACACGAAATGGCGCGGGTTCCCGTCGATCCCCGGCAGCGGCATGGGAATCAGGAATCGTTACGAGGCCTGGGACGCGGCGCGCAAGTACGAAGACCTGCTGGCGCCCTATGCGAACAAGGAGTACCCAGAGCCGCCGGGCTGCCTGTGCGGCGAGGTCCTGCGGGGCTTAGTCGAATCGCGCGAGTGCCCCCAGTTCGGGAAGGGATGCACCCCCGAGACCCCCGTCGGTCCGTGCATGGTCAGCGCGGAGGGGAGCTGCAACATAGAGTATAGATATAACAGGAAATAATAACGCGCCTGGGCATATATGGCGCGCGCGTGCGCAATCTAGATTACCTCCCCGACGTTCCCCGTTTGCATGGACGCCAGGAACAAGGCAATCGCCCTCACGCTCCTATCCAGCCTCCTATGGGGCTCGTCGTTCGTCGTCGCCGGATACGGCATCGACAAGGCCGACCCGGTCGTCTTCCTGGTCCTGCGCTTCGTCATCGCCGCCCCCATCGCGGCGGCCATCTGGCCTTGGAGGCGCGCCCTGCGCAACCGGACCGTGTGGGCTCTCGCAGCCTTCAATGCGGTCGCGTTCGTGTTGCAGTACGCCGCGCTCGGATACACGTCGGTGACCAACGTCGCGCTCCTCATCTCGATGGACCTGGTCTTCGTCAGCGCTGCCTCGGTGCACTTCCTCGGGGAGAGGGCGACTTGGCGGCTCGGCGCTTCCCTCTGCCTGGGCCTCGCCGGCGTCGCCGTCGTCGAACTCGGCTACGGGGATTTCGACTTTTCAGAAAAGGCGCTATGGGGCGACATGCTGGCGCTCGGCGCGGCCGTCTCTTGGACCATTTACATCGTCCTCTCGAAGAAGGCTCTTTCCGGCGCCGACCCGTTGAGCGCCGAGGAGCTCACCGCGGGCGTCTGCATCGCGACGACGCTGCCGCTGCTCTTCATCCTGCCTTTCGCGAACTTCTCCCATTCGACCGAATGGACGGCCGTCCTTGCGCTCGCGGCTTACCTGGCAATTTTTACAACGATACTGGCGTACGTCCTGTGGTACAAGGGCCTGGAGAAGCTGCCAGCATCAACGACTTCCGTGCTGCTGCTCATGGAAATCGGGTTCGCTGCTCTTCTGGCATACCTTTTCTTGAGCGACCGCGTCGGGGTGTGGACCGTCGTCGGCGGCGCCCTGATATGCTCGGCGGCCGTCCTCGCCGCGACCGGAAAGTAAGATATACGGCGATGGAGATTGGCAAGGCATGAGGCTCGCGGACATCGCCAAGGAAATCGGGGAGGAGCTGGACGCCAAGGAGGCCGTTCGGGAGGCGATGCTCAAATCATCGAGGGAAATAGTCAGGAAGTGCGGCTCCGCGATAATGGCAATCCACAAGGGAGAGGATTCCGGCAAAGCCCTCGCGGCGCTGCGCGATGACGTGAAGCGGCTCAACTCCATCGTCGCTGGACATCCGGACCTGGCCGGCGCGGGGGCTGTGGAAACGGCGCATCAGGAATACACCGAGGCGACGGTGCTGCGCGCCATCTCGAAGGGCGCTGGCATCCCCGGCCACCGCGAGCTCGTGGTCTCCCCGCAGGCCTACCTAGAAGGCATCGGAGACGCGGTCGGCGAGCTGAGGCGGATGGCCCTCACCGCGCTGATGGCCGGCGACGTCGACGCTGCCCGCGCGCTCCTGGACCGGATGGACTCGATTTACGACTTCTTGATGCGGTTCGACTATCCGGCCGCCCTGGCCGGAGTGCGCCGAAAGCAGGACGTCGCCCGCTCGCTGATTGAGAAAACCCGGGGCGAGCTGGCCGTGGCGATGCACTCGAAGCGGCTGGAAGAGAGGCTCGCTGGCGCTCGGCGCCGCCCGTGGAAGAAAAAGTTATAGTCCAGCGAGGACATCCGGGTCCATGGATTCGCCGGTCTCGAGGCGCGTGGCCCTCGTCCACAACCCAAACCACGTCCTCCACCGCTCGGAGAGCAGCAGCCCCGAGAACCCCGAGCGCCTGACGAGGATAATCCAGTACCTCAAGGCAAGGACATCGCTACTCGCGGACGGGCCGTGCACGCTGATAACGGATTTTCCGCCAGCTTCCGAGGAGGACATCCTCCGCGTCCATGACAAGACGTACCTGGAATTCCTCAGACGCACCGCCCAGAGAGGGAGCACCTTCCTTGGCGACAGCACGTACCTTTCTCCCCAGACATATGCAGTGGCGGCGTCTGCCGCCGGAGGCGCGATCGAGGCGCTGAAGCTCGTCGCCACTCTGAAATACGACGCGAGCTTCGCCCTCGTGAGGCCACCTGGCCACCACGCATCCGCCGACCGCTTCGGCGGCTACTGCGTGATGAACAACGCGGCAATCGCCATCAGGCACGTCCAGGCGATGCTCGGGGTCCAGAAGGTGATGGTGGTCGACTGGGATGCGCATGCCGGCAACGGGACGATGCGAATTTTTTACGAAGACCCCTCGGTGCTTGTCGTTTCTATGCACAGGGATCCGAACGAGCACTACCCGCACGACGGCTTCGGCCACCAGATTGGCAGAGGACCGGGGCGCGGCTACAATGTCAACGTGGAGATGCCGGAGGCCGCTGGGGATTCCGAGTACAAGCTGGTCTTCGAGGAGCTCGTGTTGCCACTAGCCAGGTCGTACCAGCCGGACCTCGTTGTCGGCCTCGTAGGCTTCGACGCGCATTACAAGGACGGGCAATCCGGGCTCAACATGACGAGCGGAGGGTACCACTCTCTGACGGACTCGCTGATGGGGCTGCGAGGGAAAGCCGCGCTGATATTCGAGGGCGGATACTCATCTGCCAACCCCGTCATTTCGCACGCCGTCATCTCGGCCCTCGCGGGCCTGCCCCCGCCTTTCGAGGACGGGGTGGACGCCCTCTCCTCGGCCGTGACGCGCCGCAAGAAGACGCGCGCCATTCTCGAGGACAACATCGCCGACCTCAAGGAGCTGCTCCGGGAGTTCCACGGTCTGTGAATAGTTTTAACTACGCCGAATCGGATTCGGAGCCGTGGTTCAGACGGCCTCGGTCAACATCCAAAAGATATTCGTCCATAGGGACGAACACATCGTAGGACTGGAGGTGAGCGAGGGTCCGCGCGTGAAGTTTTACAGCTACACTTACTACGTCAACGTGCGCGATGCGTGGCAGCCCTGCGTGCGCTGGGACAATGCCGAGCAGCAGCCCCACGTGGACCGCTACGACGAGAACGGCACGCTAATCGAGCAGCAGCACTGCCGGGAGAAGAGCTTCAAGGAAGTCTTGAAATTGGTGAAGATATTCAGGCGGAACCTGGCCGCGATGAACCTGGCGGAGCTGTGATCGGATGCCACCCGAACCAAAGGGGAGGCATTTCTGATGCGCGTGGAGCTCATCAAGCACTACACCACCGAGGACGTCGAGGCGGAAATCCGGAGGCTGGCCGACGCTCACGGAAGCGTGGAATCGTTGGCGCAGAAAGTCTCAGTCATGAAGTGCGGCTCGCCAAAGCTGCAGGACGAGCTGATGCTGTGGCGGGCGTTGGCGATTTCCCACGTCGAAGTGCGTTCGAGCGTCGCATTCGAGGGCTCCGAAAAGGTCGCCAACATGACTCCCGCCAGGATGGACCTTCTCGAGGTCATAAGGCGCACGCGGCCCCAATCCGTCCGCCAGCTCGCCACGTCGGTGAAGAGGAACTACAAGAACGTCTACGACGACGTCGGCGCCCTCTGCGACGTTGGCTTGGTCGAGCTGGTCGTTCAGGGCCGCAAAAGCCGGCCCGTTTGCACGGCCGACGAGATAAAATTGACATTGGAGAGCTAATTTACTGTTTGCACCATAATAAATGTGTTTTATGGTCTGGCGATACTAATTCACCACTCGCACCATAATATTTTTACCTAGAAATATATTTAAACAAGGACGCCTATCATCCCTTGCGATGAAGGCTCAAAAATACGAGGACGTGCAATACATAATAAGTCAAGACGGGGACGGCGAGCCCAACTTGAACCTCGTTTGGAAGGATGGCGGGTTATTTATTTCGTTGTCTGGATTGTTCATCTCCGACGGGGACACATGGTATGAGCTTCCAGTCAAGGACTTGGTCAATGTCAACGTGATAAATGAGGAGCCGCTGCAGCTCAGGTTTAAGATTCCGGCCCTCGACGTTGTTGTCATGGGTAAGCGCGCCGAGCGCCTGCTAGCGTTGAGGCATTTCCTGCTGCCCTACATCAAGCGCGAGAAGGACGGGAGCGGCATCAAGGGGTTGGTCAAGTTCTGGGCCGTCGGGATAATGGAATTGGACATCCTAGCGCGCCTCATGGGTGAGGAGGAGTCCGAGATAGTCCAGATGATAGAGGAAGCCAAGAAGGGGGGCTTAATATCGGAGGACGGGCGCGTTACAGAGAAGGGTTTAGCGCTCCTCAGCGCCAACGAGCGCACAGTTCTCAAGGGGTCGTTGGGTTAATGCAGCAGAACGGCCCGAACTTCGGAAGTTTTGCTGAGGCAGTCACCACTCTGGGCAAGCTCACTAGGATGGAGGGCGCCATCCAGGCCGCGATAAAGAACTCGCGCGTCCCGCCAAGGGAGGCGCGCAAGCTGCTGAAGTGCTCGAAGCCCGTCGAAGCTGGGAACACGCCCGTTTTCCAGTTCATGAGGGAGCTGTTCCGCCGGATGGAGCTCGGGGAACTTGAGATGAGCTCCGTGGACATTTTCAAAATGACCTTCCGAGTCGCCGATTGCCCAGTCTGCAAGCTATACCAGAACGTTAAAGGAAAGCGCACATGCTACATCACGACAGACACGCTGGCTCAGTTCTTCAACAAGGACCTGTCCATACCATCGAGCGCCGAGGAGGTCATGTGCAAGAACAGCGGGGACGAATTCTGCGAATTCACGGTCTCGATGCAGCCCCTCGCTGTCTACCAGCTCGCCCTTGACGATTGCGACAGGGAGATAATCGGGCAGCTCCAGGGGGCCAAGGACGCGGCCACCATCGTCAAAGCGACGGAGCTATCCGGGGCTGAATTTTCCTACAGGCTCGACGCGCTCAAGAGGTATCACATCCTCGACTCGTCCAACAGGCTGACCGAGATAGGCGAGACGTACCAGAAGTTCGGACAGAGCTTCAAGCACCTTGACGAGGAGTTTCCAGCCCCGTGGAAGGACATGTCCGAGATATCCGAGTCGATATCGGCATCGGTCTCGTTCGCAGAGGCCTTCACCGAGGCCGCGGAGACGGAACCAATCTTCGAGGTGAAGAACAAGGACATCGTCAACCTGGCCGAGAAGGCCAAGAGCTCCAGGAGCTTCGCGGAGTTGCTTTCAAAGAACTTATCGAAGGAGGAAGAGTAGTGGAGGGAAAGGCATGGCCACGGAGAGGATAAAGACCGGGATATTCGGCCTCGACCAGCTTATCGAGGGCGGAGTGAGGGACAACACCGCGGTAGTCATCGTCGGCTCGAGCGGTACGGGTAAGACGACTTTCGCGATGCAGTTCCTGATGCACGGGATTGACAACGGCGAGCAGGGGCTCTACGTCACGATGGAAGAGTCGCCGGAGCAGATAATGAAGGAGGCCGAGATGATGGGCTGGGACATGAAGAAGCACTACGAGAAGAGCCTCTTCTTCATCCATCTCAAGGGGAAGAACTTCAAGAAGATGATCGAGGAGCAGCTCCCCAACCTAGTCAAAGCCCGCAGCGACTACGACATCCGGACGCGCGTGGTCATCGACCCGATGACCCCCGTCATCTGGGCCACCGACGACAAACTGGAGCAGCGCGAGCTCATCGGCAAGCTGTTCTACACCCTCAAGGAGCTGGGCGTCGTCATGGCGACGGTCGAGGAGCACTCCAAGCCGGGCGAGATAATCGGAGAGGACGTCCTCCTTCCGATATATCTCTCGGACGGCGTCATCGACCTGGAATACTACCCCATAGGCGGCGCGTTCAACCGCACCCTGAAAATAATCAAGATGCGCGGGACGAAGCATGGCGAGGGGGTATATCCGTACATATTCGCTAGGGGAGCGGGCGTCATCGTCAGGTCGTCGCCGAGCGAGGCCACGTCGGCCGCGCTTGGCAAGAGCTACGACCAGGTCTTCGACGAGGCCGTCAAGACCGCCGAGTTCATCAAGGCCCCGCCGCACGTAATCGACAGGCTGAAGAAGATGAAGGCTGGCTGGAACTACGACTACTCCCCAGAGGAGGCGTTGCAGGTCATCTTCGATTCGTACGGCCTGAAGTGAGCAGAGGGGTGACACCTTGGAGATGAAGAAGAAGATAGACAAGACCCTGGACGCGGAGAACGCGATGCTCCTGAAGCACCTGCTGGACATGGAGCTCCGCAGGCTCAGGGAGGACAACGGCATAGACATAGTCCTCTTCATCGGCGTCGACGGGCGCACCTTCGCCTCCAACATCCCCAACGTGCTTTCCGCCCCCCAGTTCCACCTGCTCAACCTCATCAAGGGCAACCTGCCGCACATCTGCGCCCAGCTGTACGCCGAGAATCTGAAGTTCAGCATCCAGCAGTACAAGGGGAGCACGGTCATCATAACTGGGGTGGGGGACAACGCGTTCCTGGCCTCGCTCATCGCGAAGGAGCTGGACCTGACCAACATCCAGGGGCTCATCAAGGGCCTCCTGCGCAGCAGCACCGTGCTGAGGCACGTCTTCGAGCTGCGGCCCCTGACCGCCGAGGCGATGCAGGGCTACGACCCAGAGGTCGTGGACGAACTCAACAAGCTCAGCCGCCTGCTCTTCGTCGAGAAGTTCGAGGACACCCGCGGCTTCAAGCGCAACCAGGAGCTGCTGGCGGATTTCAAGAAGAAGATTGGCGGCATCGTGGGCGTCGGAGCGGTCGAGGAGGTCGTGACGATGACGTTCAACGAGCTGGGAACGAACTTCGCATACATGAGCAAGGAGCAGTGGATGTCGTTCCTGAACATGGTCATCAACCAGCACATCCGCAAGCTGAGGGGGGACCTGGTGGCGGACGAGTGCGCCAAAACGTGGATTCCGGAGCTGGAGCGCAAGCTGAAATCGTTCGTGTGAGGTCCTGATGAGCAAGAAAAAGCCCCGCGGCGGGGCGAAGGGAAGCGCCAAGGCGGAAGGGGAAAAAGCGGCAGCTCTCGAGCACGCCTCAGCGCAAGAAGCGGCACGCGCCTCGAAACCAGAACGCACTCAAAAACCGGTCATCTCCCAGAAGCTGGCTTGCGCGACCTGCGGCAAGGCGATGAAGGACCACCGCACTTTGAAGCTCCACGAGAGGAATTGCAAGCCCGCCCGGCAAAGCGTGGAACCGGACCGCCCGAAACCGGACCCCATGCTCATAGCCCTCATGGACCTGAAGGACGCGATGGCGGCCGAGCGCACGGAGATGCTCAAGATGGTCGCCGAGCGCGATGCGGCGATGGGGGCGCAGGTCGCCGCCATCAAGGCGCAGGCGACTCAGGAGCGCGCGTCGCAGGCGGCGGCGGAACGCGTCAGCGCACGAACTATGCCGCAGCCCATGGGTCCGGAGTCCGGCTATTACGAACGCCAGAACGCCTGGCAGGAAGGGCCGAGATGGTATCCGCAGCAGGGGCCTGCCCCATCGGTCCAGACGGGGCCGTCTCAAGACGACATCCGAGCGATGGTCAAGGCGGAGCTGAAGGAGGCGCTCGCCTCTCTCGAGGAGCCACCGAAGGGGCTTGGGGAGGACGAGGTCGCAGCGATAGCAAAGCGCGAGGTCGAGGCCGCGGCAGGGTCTCGAAAGCCAGCTGCGAGCCCGAGCGACCTCGAGGCGGTCGCCCGGTCCGTGGAATCGAAGCTCTCCGCGCTGGAGACGCGCCTCGGCGAGCTCGAGAAGAAGGGCATCCAGGCGAACGGGGAGAAGATGGACGCCGCGCGCGTGCACAGGTTCAACAAGGACATCGAGAGGCTCGACTGGAAGGTCGAGCAGCTGATGGACGAGGTCGGATTCGGCGACAGTCTCGACGTGTCGAAGATACCGTCCAACATCCTGGAAATAGTCTACCAGGCCACGCTCGACGACGTCGTGAAGGAGATGGGGAAGACCCGGAGCCAGCAGGAAGTCGGAACCGTCATCGAAGCCCAGCTCGAGGAGGTGCGGAAGAACACCAGCGGGAGCGAGCTGTTCAGGTACAACGGCAGGCGCATTCTGGCCGAGAACCTGGCAAGGTCAATCGATCACGGTTTAATCTCGGCAAAACAGATTCAAACGACCTACGCCGAGCTCCTTGGGCAGCTCCTCGAGAGCGTGCCGGCCTACAAGCCCAAGAACTTCAGGGCGATGATTAAAATCAAGAGCCAGGAGTACGCGGTCGACCGCGTCACCCACCTTCTCGGGAGGACTGAGAACTCCGACAAGGTCATCGACAACATGGGCGCGATGATTGCGGCCTTCTCCGCGCAGAGCAACGCACGCTTCAACCAGATGTCGGCGAGGATAGACGAGGTCGCGGGCCCGATGCTGGAGCGCAAGGTCGACGCATCCGTCTTCGAGGAGACTCGGCTCGCATTGAACGAGCTCAGGCTCTCCATCGCGGAGCTGGCCAGGGAAAACAGCCGCCTGCTCGCCAAGCTCGAACTTGGCGCGGCCGCGCAGTCGGCGGAAACCGTGCAGGCCGGCGAAGCCGCGCCCTCGGAGGATGGTGCAGCTGGCGCGTCAGAGGCAGCGCCGGACGTGCCGCTGACCGAGGCGGAAAAGCTCGTCGTCGGCCTCCTGTCCGAAGGCGCGATGAGCGTGAGCGCGCTGAGGAAGCGCGCCGAGGCATTCATCTCGCCGGACGACATCAAGGCGGCGCTGGAGGGTCTCCGGGAGAAGGGCTTCACCCAGGCGAAGAAGGGGAAGAAGGGCACGCGGCTCGAGCTGGCGAAGCGGCCGGTTGCCGGAGCCGCTTCAGAACCGGCGCAACCGGATGCTGCCCAACCCAAGGACGCAGCTCCGCCGGAGGGCGACGCAGCAGTCGCGGTGATATACGCGCCGGAGGCGGACCAGTCGGTGAAGCCGGAAGGTATTCCGGTCGCGACCGATGGAGATTCGCATGGTCCAGCCGAATCGGGGCCTGTTCCGCGGGCCGAAGGCGAATCGGCGCCCGCGAAGGTCGAGGGCGGAGCGGGGGAGATGCCATCCGAGCCAGAGGTCCAGGTCGTGGAGAAAACCCCTGAGCCGGTCGTTTTGACCGACGTTCAAAAGCGCGTTCTCGAAGCCATCGGAGGCGGGGCGACGATGCCCTCGCTGCGCAAGGCGATGGAGGACGTGAAGTACACGGAGATACTGGTGTCGGTGCGCGTGCTGATAGACGCCGGGCTCGTCTCGGCGGAGAGCCACGGGCGCGGCACCACGTATTCACGAGTGAAAGGAGCCAAAATAGAGGAGGTGAAAAAGGATGCTTGACGTATCGCTGGTCTCGCTCATCCAGGACATGAGCGAGAAAGCCGGCGTAGAGGGAACGATACAGTATTGGGCCAGGGTAGGGGAAAGCCTCGCTAAGCGAATGGGAAAGGAAGCGTACATGGGGTGGCCATCTTTCAACGTGGCGCTGAGAGAGGGACGCACGGCGTTCTCCATCGAGGGGGACGTGAGCGCGCTGACCGACTTGGCGATAACGGACGTGGACGGCGACGTCGTGGGATACATCTACGCACTCAAGGTGTGCGTGTTCAACCCCACGATAGACCGGATACGCTACTCCGTTGGGACGCTGCCGAGGGCGGACCGGGCGGTCGCGGAGGAGTACAACAACTCCGTGCGCGACACCGCAGTCTGCAACTTCTGCGTCATCCACCAGAGGTTCCGCGAGGAAGTCGCCAAGAGCATAGTGATAGCCGACCAGCCGCTGGACTGCCTGCAGCTGGCGAACAGGGGCTACTCAGGAGACACAAAAATCGCCGACGACAGCCTGCGGAAGATTGGCATCGACCCCGAATATGTTCGGAGCCTGCTCCGCAACTACGCGTGCGTGTACGCGATATTGATGAAAGGCGCGAGGCTGAAGGGCGAGGAGGCGGATTAGAATGTTGAAATCTGAGAGAAAGGTGCTGATAGACGACAACCCGTTCGTGGACGTGGCCGCCTACCTGTTCCTCGAGGACATCGCGGACAAGCAGGGTGCCAGCGGCATGAACAACTACCTCGTTAGCCTGGCTACATCGCTGGCGAAGTCGATGCCCGAGGAGGAGTACGAGACTTGGGAGGAGTTCGTGGAGTCGCTGCAGAAGGGCGAGTCCATCATCTCCGCGTTCGAGAACGTCGTCATGGCGACGCCCCACTGCCTCGTGACCACCGAGTGCCCCTTCCAGAAGGGCTGGGAGGAGTACACGAAGCGCATAGGCTCGTTCAGCAAGATACACTACGACGTCGCCGAGTACTACAACTCGACAGTGAAGCCAGGCGCCGTCGACTCGCAGTGCATCATCCACCAGACCTTCCGTTCCGCGGCGTCGGAGCGCATCAAGGTCGCGGGGAAGCCGGTCAAGTACGCGCAGGTCTCAGCGATATCTCCCGGGGGAAACAAAAAGACCGCCCCGGACGAGTGGCTGCCGATACTGCTGGAGAAGGCCGGCATCTCGCACACGATGCTGAACATGATAATGCGGAACAACGCCTGCCTCTGGATCCTCTACCAGTGAGCGGAGTCTGAAGGGAGATGCGCAGGCGGAGCCCCGCCCCATGAGGGGTACACTTGAAGGTACTGAGGAGATGCGGCCCCCAGACATACGTCAAGCTGGAGGAAGCTTCGGAGGTGTCGTCCTACAAGATAGTCGGCGAGGACGCGGACACGCGGTTCGCCGGCGGAGGCTTCGACTTCTTCCGCGGGCTCGGTATCATCGGCTACGAGAAGACGTTCAAGATTTGGCTCAGGAAGTTCCCCCGGCCCATCTTCATCGTGGCCGTGGAAGGCACCAGCATAGTGTCGTGGGTGTTCATTGAGGAATGGCCCGAGACCGCGAGCGACGGCTCGCCGGTCTACGTCCTGCGGGCCATCGAAACGATACCCGCGATGCGCAAGCGGCGAATCGGCCTGCGCCTCCTCATGCTGGGGCTCCAGCAGACCGTTGGGTACATGGTGACGAAGCCGCTGACGCACGATGCGGAGCGCTTCTTCATGCGGGCCGGCTTCATGAACGAGAAGGAGCTGCGCAAGCCGGCGATTGACCTCAGCAAGCACCCTGGCTACCTCGTCCTGCCGCCGTTCAAGAAGAGCGAGCTGATGGAGAACTTCGAGAGGTACTTCGCGCCGGACGTGCCAGAGGCGGCCTGCAAGGTGCCACTCTGAGCTTCGACGCGCGAGGGACGCGCGGCAAGCACGGCTTGGGAAAGTTTTATCACCGCCACCCCTTTTTCACCCCCGAGTGCCAAAATGGACGCCTCCCGAGTTCTGAAATCAGTGGACGCATCGAAGGACGAGATGGTATCGACCCTCTCCGAACTATGCAAGATACCTGCCATACCCCCCGAGAGCGGTGGGGAGGGCGAGGCCGACAAGTTCGCCTTGCTTGCCGACATCCTGGACGACGCGGGACTGCCCAAGGGCCGCGATTATCCTTCGAAGGATAAGAGAGTTCCCGGGGGCAAGAGGCACAACCTCGTCGTCCGCATGAAGGGCGAGTCGGCGGTGGGCCGCATCTGGGTCGTTTCGCACGTCGATATCGTGCCCCCCGGGGAGCAGTCGTTGTGGAAGACCGACCCCTACAAGCCAGTCGTCAAGGGCGGCAAGATCTACGGCCGCGGGACCGAGGACAACGGCCAGGCAATGGTCACGTCCCTTTACGCGGCTAAGGCGTTGCTAGATTGCGGGGCTATCCCCAAGAGAGACGTGATGGTCGCCTTCGTTTCTGATGAGGAGGTAGGGAGCAGGCACGGCATCCAGCATATAATTTCAGAGGGAATAGTGAAGCCGGACGACCTGGTCGTGGTGCCCGACTCGGGCTCGCCGAACGGCCAGTACATCGAAGTCGTCGAAAAGTCCCACCTGCAGCTCAGGCTGACCGTGAGGGGCAAGCAGTGCCACGCTTCAAGGCCCAACAAGGGCATCAACGCCTACAGGGCGGCGTCCGCTTACGTTACCGAGGCAACGGACATGCTATACGCCAAATACGACCGGCGCGACAGGCTCTTCCAGCCCCCGTATTCCACGTTCGAGCCGACAAAGAAGCACGCCAACGTGCCGAACGTCAACACCATCCCCGGAGAGGACGTTTCGTTTTTCGACTACCGCGTCCTGCCAGGCGAGGACCTCGACGCCATCTTGGAGGACCTGAAAGATCTTGGAAGGAAGCACGGCCGTTCGTCGGGAGCGCGGTTCGACATCGAGACCGTCAGCGTTTCCGAGGCGGCGCCGGCGACCCCCGTCGGCAGCCCGGTCGTCAAGGCACTTTCGGCGTCCATCAAGGCCGTGAAGGGCGTCCCCGCGAAGCCGCTGGGAATCGGAGGCGGAACCTGCGCGGCTTATTTCAGGCGCGCGGGAATTCCAGCCGCTGTCTGGGCCACGATAGACGAGAAGGCGCACGAGCCGAACGAATACGCCGTCGTGGCGAACCTCGTTTCGGACGCGAAGGTCTTCGCGCACATGTTCCTGAACGCGTGAGTGCATTCAGGCGACGAGCCTGCCGAACCAGTACACCACGTTTCCGACGACCGCCGCCAATACCAGGCCCGCGGTGATTGGGATGATGAACGGTATCTTGTGCGTCACCCAGACCTCGGCGATTCCTGCGGATTTCAGCGCGTCGTACTCTCCCTGCAGGTTGCGCCCCCTCTTGGGGAAAAGAGCCCTCTGGAGCTTCCCGTCGACGAGGCGCTCCATCGGCCACACCTGAGCTTTTTCCGCTTCCACGACAGGGACGCGCCTGCCGAAGAACGCCATCGGGAGGACGAGGCAGCCCCTGCGGGCGTTTGCCGCCAGATTGTAGAGCGGGAGGAACATCACGCTCAGGCTGGCCATCATCAGGACCAGGAGAACGAAGGGGAACGTCACGTCTACGAGATCGATAAGGGGCTCGGGGGTCGATATCAATGGAAGCCCGGGGATGACTGGGTACCAGGGAACGACCAGCGCGATGGACATCAGCGCCTTGGCGTCCGCCCCTCCGTGAATCACGTTGGTGAAGTAGAGCCCGTAGACGAGGACGAACATCGCAGGGACGACAAGCAGGCGCGTGAAGCCCCCCCAATAGACGGCCGCTGCGGTCGCGGCCGCGGCCAGACCGAAGGCGGCAATGGCTGGCCAGCAGAACTTACCCTTATCGTAAAGTGGTTCGCGGTCGATGTAAGGGTCGTAGAACAGCAGGGCGATGGGGAAGAGCAGGAGGTAGTGGGCTGGCTCCGCTCCCATGTCCAACATCTCGTATGCCAGAAGGCACAACCCGATGACGCCGAGCACCTGCCAGTACCTGTCATCAACCGTCCGCGTCTTCAAGTCCTCGCGCGAAGCCGCCAAGAGAAATCCGAGGGTCAGGGAGACCCGCGCCAGCGAGAGGACGTCCAATGCCATTCAGGCCAATAATGTCGGGTTTTGTATATATCCTTTCGCCCGTCAAATATATATATCACCGGCGATTTCCATCGGACGATGAAAAACGCTTGGACCGGGGTCGCAGTGCTTCTCGCAATGGCGTTCGTCGCCGCGAGTATCGTGCCTGGCAGCGCGAGCGCCGCCCCCGCCGACGTCGTCGTCCTGAGGTTCGACGCTTACTCGGAGGTTGTCGAGATGGGGGACAGCGCGACGTACCACGTCTCCCTTTACAACAACGGCACGACGCCTGTCTTCGTCCACATGACGATTCAAAACGGGGAGTTGCACTGGACGGCCAACGTGACTCCTGAATTCTTCACCCTCTACCCTGAAGGATACCAGGACGTGGCTATGGAGGTCACGGCGCCGGAGACGCGCGATTACCCAACGGACACGGCGATCCTGACGATAAGCCTCGCGGATTTGGAGACGCATCAGGAATGGAACGAGACCCAGGCGGTGACGACCAGCCTCGAAGGAGGGGGCATCATCCCGGAGCGCAAGATTCTCGGCTTCTTCGACAACCCATTCCACTCGGGTTGGATGAACGGGCACTGGGGCATCTTCGTCCTCAACTGCGTTTTCACGGCGGTCATCGCGCTCCTCCTCGTGCTCGTCTTCCCGCCCATCACCCGGAAGCTCACCAGCAAGACGGAGACGAAGCTCGACGACATGCTCATCGACATAGTCCGGGGGCCGGCGACGCTGATATTCATCCTGCTGATGTGCGTCGAATCGATGAGGTCGCTCCCGATAACGTACAAGACGCTTCATTCCATCGAGGTCGGATTCGACGTCATATTCGTCTTCGCCGTGGCCTGGATGATATACAAGGTGTTCAAGGACATCGTGATTTATTATGCCAAGAGGATAGCGGCGGCGAGCGAGACCGAGCTGGACGACGTCATCATCCCGATAATGGAGTGGCTCGGGGCGATACTCATCATCGCGGGCTCGGTCGCATTTATAATGCGGGACTTCGGCATCGACATTACCGTCCTGGTCGCGGGGATGGGCGTGATGGGGGTGGTCATCGGTTTCGCGATGCAGGAGAGCCTCGGCAACTTCATCGGAGGTCTGTTCCTGCTGACCGACAGGCCGTTCAAGAGCGGGGATGACATACAGCTCCCAGACGGCACTTATTGCCGGGTCGTCCACGTCGGCATGAGGACGACGAAGTTATACAGAATCATCGACAAGGACATAATAATCTTGCCGAACAGCGACATCGCCAACAAACCCATAGTGAATATGACTCAGCCAGACCGGATGGTCGGCGCTTCCGTGAAGGTCGGGGTTGCGTACAATACCGACATCTCCAAAGTGCGCGACATCGTCACCGCAATAATCGATGCCCATCCGGACATCTGCCACGATGAATCGAACAAGCCAGCCGTGAGGTTCTCGGAATTCGCCGACTCCTCAATCGACATTAAGGT
>DAIRED010000018.1:0-16432 GCA_036795795.1 Thermoplasmatota archaeon
GACCATCATCGACGAGATGATACGCGTCTGCTCGGAGGTCATGGGGGAGACAATCTCGCCAACGATGCGGCGCATAAACGCGGACGTCGACACGTACGTGAGCGAGTCGAAGTTCGTCGTCGACGGGAGCGTCGGCAGGACGCTGGACGCGCTGCGCGCCGGGGGGCTCCCCGACGAGAACGGCGCGCTGTACATCGACCTCGAGAGCCACGGCATCTCCGGCCGCAGCTCGAAATACTTCCTGTCCAGGACGGACGGCTCGTCGCTCTACGCGGCGCGGGACGTCGCATACCACCAATGGAAGCTCTCGCGGTGCGACCGCGCGGTGAACGTGCTGGGCGAGGACCACAAGCTCGAGGCCAAGGGCGTCGAGATAGGCCTGCGTCTCCTGGCGTCTGAGAAGTTCCCGGAGGTCCTGTTCTACTCGTTCGTCTCGCTCCCGGAGGGCAAGATGTCCACCCGAGCGGGCCGCGTCGTGCTGCTGGACGACCTCCTCGACGAGGCGGTCGAGCGCGCGCACGCCGAGGTGGCGAAGCGCCGCCCCGAGCTGGCTGACGAAAAGAAGCGCGAGATTGCGACCGCCGTGGGAGTCGCGGCCGTGCGTTACAACATCGCGCGCGTCCAGCCGGAGAAGCCGATGGTCTTCAAGTGGGAGGAGGCGCTGAACTTCGAAGGGAATTCTGCCCCGTTCATACAATATTCTCATGCAAGAGCATGCAGCATTTTATCAAAAGCAGGAGGGGGAGCAACGACGGCAGCGAAGGCGCCAGATATCATCGAGTACGCAGAGCTTCGCATGGTGCGCGCGCTCGCCCTCATGCCCTCGACCGTGGCCAAATGCGCCGAGGACAAGACGCCGCACCTCTTCGCCGCGTACGCCTATTCGCTGGCGTCGGAGTTCAACCAGTTCTACCGCGACTGCCCCGTGCTGACAGCGGGGCCGGGCGTGAGGGAGTTCCGTTTGACGCTGGCGCAGGGGGCGAAGTGGGCGCTGGCATCGTCGCTGGGGCTGCTGGGGATGGCCGCACCAGAGGAAATCTGAGAGCGCCGAATCAGAGCATAGAGAATCACGCGAAATCACGAGGAGCGCAGCCCCGACAGCTGACCCTCCCCCACCACATCACGCAGGAAGATATCGAAATACCAACCTCTGTTGTAACCATTGAATTTAATTTCGCTGCAATCTGGGCGCGGCTTCGCCGCGCCCCAATCACAACATCTGGTTCATCGTCATTCGCGACGGCGACGAGGAGGTGGAGTCACTTGTTGTTCCGTCGATGGCTACGACGTGGAAGGGGAGTTCCAGGTTTCACCCCCTCGCCACATCGATTCAGGGATTCCGCGATTCACCGGCGCAGGTTCCACCCGTCCGTCCCGTACTTATCACGCACCAGCTTCTCCACGAGCTCATTTTCAGATTCCGTCAACTTCGAGTTTCTCGCTTCGAGTCCGAACGCGTCCTCGAAGCCTTTGACCAAAGATGCCTTCACTGCGTCCATTGCGGGGGCCTTCCCCAGTATCTCCGCCAGCGAGGTCACGCGCGCTCCCGGCTCCGGGAGGTTCTTGGCGCGGACCTTCGCCGCATCTACCCTGAGCGCCCTGAACATCCTGTCGCGGTCCACCTCCACGAGAACCGTCCCGTGGACGAGGCTCGCGCCCCAGCGGCGCGTGAGCGCGCTCCCCGAGAGCTTCCTGCCTTTGAACTGCACATCGTTGATGGGCTTGAACTCGGCCTCGACGCCCAAATGCGCGAATGACCGGACGAGCGCGCCGCATACCTTCTCGTACGCCCGGTTCGGCGCCGTCGGGAGCCCGTCCCTGGTCGCGAAGGCGTACACCAGCTGCCTGCGGTCGGTGTAGATGGCGCTGCCCCCGCTGAGCCGGCGCAGGAGCGCGATTCCGTTCTCCCCGCAGTAATCCAGGTCGACATCCTCGGCGGCCTTGCCGAAGTACCCCAGCGAGACGCCGGACGGGTCGCGGCGGTAGACGTGCAGCGTGTCCGGCGCCCCGCGCGCGGCCGAGCGCAGGAGCGCCTCGTCGAGCGCCCCCGTCCTGAACGGGTGCGCCAGGTCCGTGTCGATTACGCGGAGAGCGGGCAAAGGTGACCCTCGACCTGTTGAAAATCTAAAAGGAAATGTAGAAGGGATTTAAGCTTCCGGGCTCGCCGGGAAACTCACTTCTTCTTGCGCTTGTCGTCGACGCTTCCGCCGGAGGTCTTGCCCCTCATCCAGAAGAAGTAGACCGCCGCTATCACGACGAAGGCCACGACCGCGATGACGACGATGATTATCTGCGTCATCGGGGACTCGTTGACCTTGACGTACGACGTTGCGAGCGTCGCGCCGTTGTTGTTGTCGTACGACGTGGTGGGGTGCTCCTCGGTGCAGTTGGCCGTCGCGTATATCGTGTAGTTGCCCTTGCTGGACGGCTTCCACGACATCTTGGCGGTCACGTTCTCGTTGACCTCGACGGTCCCGTCGACCGTGTTGCCATCCTTGTCGTAGAAGGTGACCGTGCCAGATATCAGCTTGTTGTCGCCGTCGGACTCGCGGATGTAGAACTTGACCGTGGTGCCCGTGGCCGTCGCCTCGCCCTTGTTGGTGAAGTTGACCGAGAGGTCGGCATTGTCGCCCTGGTCGATTGTGACTGGCAGGTCGAGGGTATTGGCGTAGAGCACGAGGTTCGGCCTGATTCCGAGGCTCACGACGACGGAGGTCATCTTGACGGCCCAGTTTCCGGCCGCGTCGGTCACGTTGAGGGTGACGTTGAAGGAGCCCATCTTGGTGAAGTTGTGGGTCAGGTTCATTCCTGTCTCGTTCGCGGTTCCGTCGCCCCAGCTCCAGGTGTAGGTCAGGTTGCCCCAGGTGTCGTAGTTGTCGGTCGAGGTCGAGTTGAAGTAGAAGGTGGTGTTCTCCCTGCATCCGGTCACGACGATATAGGTGACGTTCTTGATGACGTAGTCAGAGTCGGGCTTGGTGATGTCCTTCACGTTGACCGTGAGGTTGTAGTCCGCGCTGACGTGCCCGACGACGTCGGTGACGTTCATCAGCACGTAGTACTTGCCGGGGTTGGAGTAGGTGTGGTTGATGTTGGCCTCGCCGCCCTTCGTCACGGTCTCGTTGACCGTTCCGTCTCCCCAGGACCACTGCCAGGTCTGGATGATGCCTGCGGTCGAACCGGTTATCATGTCCGTCGAGTTGCCGCCGGTGAAGGCCGTCTTGTTGTCCTCCTCGATGGTGATGGCCGCGCTGGCGATGGTGCGGTAGAGCACGTTGACGACCGCAGTCGGGTCCGCCGCGTCGACGAGGACGGTCGCGTTGTGCCAGGTGTGGTTGCCGCCCGTCTCGGTGACGTTGAGCTTGACGACGTACGTGCCCGCGACAGAGTAGTTGTGCGTCACGGTCATCCCGTAGTCGAGAGCGGAGCCGTCGCCGAAGTTCCAGGTGAAGTTGGCGAGCGCAATCATTCCGACCGGGTCGGTGGAGTCTGCCGCGCTGAACTCGACCGTCGAGTTGGCGCCGGTCGCGTCCGCGGCCCTGACGATTATCTCGTACCCTTCGTGCGTTGTGTTCTTCTCGTAGAAGGTGCCGTCGGTCAGGCGCATCCTGGCCGTCCCGTTGTCGGAGAGCTTGACGGACATCGTCATCTTCTCGATGCCGTCGGATACCATCGTGTCTGCCACGATGGTCGTGAATCCAGTGACTTCGACGCTGCCGGTCATGGTGGTGTTGGAAACCATCTCATATCCGTACGGGAGGACTACCTGGTAGATGTTGTCGAGGTTTGCTTCGTCGTAGCTCGCGTTCAGGCTGACGACGTGGTTTGTGCCGTCCTTGACGTCGCCCGCAATCGTGTATGTTGCAACGATGTCGACGAGTATCGCGTCGGTCGATGTTTCAACCGCGCCCTCGGCGTTCGATATTGTGACGGTGTATGTGTCGGTGTCCATCTCGTAGTGCTTGTTGTCGAGAGCGAAGATGTCGGTGGTGTAGAGGTCCGGAAGGCCCTGCGCCTCCATGAACTCCGTCCAGGAATCCACTTCTGCTGTCTCGACAGTCCAGTCGTTGACCGTCAGGCCGAGCGTGCCCCTGCCGTGCTCGATGTCCGCGTTCGCCCGTAGCGTCGCGTTGTCGACGCTGAGGATGCGGCTCTGGCTGTATGTGACGTTCATCCAATCGGCCGAGAACTCGTAGGTCGTCGTTATGGTGTCGTTCGAGGACTCATCGAGCGCGATGTCCATCGTCTTGTCAGTCGCACCGACTGTCACGGACGACATCTTTCCCTGGAAGCCCGCGGCGTTGACCAGGACCGCGAAGGTCCCGGGGTACACGCGTATCGTGTAGAATCCGTTCGGGTCCACGGAGGTCGTGCTGTTCGTGTATATCTTGGCCTTGTCGTAAATCGTCACGGTCGCGCCGATTATCTTGTAGTTGTCGATGGTAATGATGCGGCCCGACAGCGTGCGGTCCTGCGGGACCGGCGTCAGGAGCACGTTCTGCGTCGTCGTGGCGTTCGTGATGTTGTACTGGGAGTTAATGAAGTATCCATCCATGCTGACCGCGAGCTTGAAGGTCGCGTCGTAGAACATGATGGTGTAGTCCCCGCTTGCGTCGGTCTCTGTTCCGTTTACGTAGTTGCCGGCGGTGTCGTACAGCTTCACGGTCGCGCCCTGGATGTCGTCGAGCGTTCCCACCCTCTCTACCTTGCCCGTCAAGGTGTTGGTCTCCACGGGCGTGGCGTCCAGCTCGACGTTGAAGTTGAACCTCTCGCCTTCGGGCACGTCGGCCCAGTCCTCGTAGGTGTAGAAGCCCTTGAGCTCCGCCTTGACCATGAACCGGCCCGAGTACGTGAGTATCTCGTAGTATCCCTGCGCATCCGTCACATTGCTAATCCAGTTGACTCCGTCGCGCGATACCGAGACATGCACGCCTGAGATTCCGGCTCCGCCAGCTGCGTTGGAGACGACGCCGAAGAGAAGGACCGTCGGGGTCGGAACGATGGTGTCCAGGTAAATCGTACCCGCATTGGTGTTGGTGGATGGCGTCAGCGAGTACTCGCCGAGGCCCTCGTAGTATCCGACCTTCCTGTAGGTGACGGTGATGTCGGTCGCGTCCACGTAGACCGTGAATGCGCCAACGGAGGACGTCACGGCCCATCCCTCTGCGAGGCCGGTCGAGTCGTCCACGACGGTGACGTTGACGTCGCCGATGTAAATCCCGGCTCGGGTCTTGACGACACCGGAAACAGACGAGAGCTTCTTCATCGTGGTGTTCTGCATGTTCGCCACGGTGCCAACGTACTGCGTTGTGTTGACTTCCTTGCTGACCGTCATGAAAGTGGGGTGCTTGAATATGACCGTCGTGTTGACGTTCGGGTCCCTCGCGACGTAGAGCTCGAAGTAACCCTGTGCATCAGTCGTATCCGTGCTATCGGAATTGTTCAAGCTGACTTTGACATCAGAGATGGGACCAGAGGGGTTGGTCTGAACGACCTTACCCTTTATGGTATACGTGATTTCTGCGTTCACACTCTCGTTCGTGGCCTTTCCCGCGCCCATTGTCGGGAGCACGGCGAAGGCAGTCGCCAGCATCGCGAGGGCCAATATGATGACCCCCAGCTTGCACGTGTTCGTCTTCTGCATTTCAAATCCCTCTGGTTTCAGGTCTGCAACGTACGTTGGTACGTTCGAAGTAAGGCCGGAGATGGAATCTATATTAATAATCTTTCGGTGGTCGAAACCGCATCCAACGCGCCCGAGCGCGCCGTGCCAACAATCCGCACGGAGTTCCGGGAGCCCGAAAAACCGCGACACCCAGCATCAAGAAATCCCTGCGGCGGATTCGGGCAATATCCTCGCGCGGGCGCGCAACGCGTTTCGCTCAACCCTTCAGCCACTCCCGCAGCTCGCCGAGGAGCTGGTCCTCCTTCTGCTCGGCGGTGACGATTCCCTCCTCTGGCAGCTTGGCGTACAGGCGCTTCAGCACCGTCGGCGTGACCAGCGTCGTGACGAGCGCGAGCCCGACGAGTATGGAGAAGAAGTTCTTGTCGATGAAACCGTACTCGTAGCCGATGAGGGCCACCACCATCTCCATCATCCCGCGCGTGTTAATCCCCACTCCGATGATGGCCGCCTCCTTGTCCGTGTAGCCAGCCATGCGCGCGCCCAGGTAGCCGCCCCCGAACATGCTCATAACGGCGACGGCCAGCACGACCAGGAACATCCCGATTATGGGCAGGAGCTCCCGCAGGTTGAACATCAACCCGATGTAACAGATGAAGATCGGGGCGAAGAAGCCCATCGCAATCCCGGACGTCCCGCGCTTGATGGCCGCGAAGTTCATCTCCCCGACGATGACCTTGGAGAAGATGAGCCCACCGTAGAATGCGCCGATGATGTAGCTCAACCCAAGGAACTCCGCGATGACGGCGAAGTACATCGCCACGATGACCGCGATGGAGAACTGGCCCTCCTTGCTCTTTATCTTCGTCATCCACGCGGTGAACTTGCCCGCGAGCCATCCGTTTTTCAGGTGGAACGCCCGCTCCAGCGTGAAGATGAGCATCAGGAAGACTGCTATCTTCAGCAGCATCAGGAATATCGCGAAGGGGGTGGCCGAGCCGAGCTTGACGTTCAGGCCGATGATGATGCTCAGCACCGTGATGCTGATGATGTCCTGGACCATCGCCGTCCCGACGATGGCGTGGCCCGTCTTGGTGTGCAGGCGCCCAAGGTCTGTCAGCAGCTTGATGTTGACGGGAAGGGCGGTTATCGCGACGCACAGCCCGAGGAACGACGCCCCGACGTGGTCGTGCAGGAAGTAGAAACCCGTCGCGTATCCGGTGAGGAACGCCACCAGGAAGCTCCCGATGGCGAAGTACAGGCCCTTGCCCGTGATGGCGGACCCCAGGTCCTTGACGCTCATCTCCAGGCCGGCGTAGAACACCACGAAGAAAATAGCCAGTGTCGATATGACGTCCAGGACGATTTTCACCGAGTCCTCCGGGCTCATGTTGAGCGGGTCTAGGAATCCCAGCAGGGTCGGCCCGAGGATTATCCCGGCCAGGAGCTCTCCGATTATCGCTGGCTGCCCCAGGCGCTGCGCCACCTCGCCGGCGACGCGCGCCGCGACGAGCAGCACCAGCAGGAGGATTATCGGCTCCATCCGGCACCACCATGAATAGAAGCTGAGCGCATCCAAGGAGCCTAAAGCCGCGCGGCGATATAATTATTTAGATTCGGATACCGGCTCAATTCCCGGTTAGATGCAAATAATAGAAAAAATGGAGCCACTGGTCTATGCAAGAGTACCATAGCCTCGGGTTTTTCACTGTCAGGTAAGTCCGAAAAACCCTCGCTTCGGACGAGCTCCCTTCACGCAGTCCAGCTCGTCCTCGGTTCAATTCCCTCCAGGCGTTTTGAAAAGATAAAAAACTAGAGCCACTGGAGGGAATTGAACCCTCGACCTACTCCTTACCAAGGAGTCGCTATACCGCTAAGCCACAGTGGCACGGCCGGAACGCCCTAATACGGAGGTTGGATAATATCCTTTTGGGAAACTTATTGTACGTGCGCCCGCATCCACTCCGCATGCGGAGGCAGCTTTCGTCGCTCGAACTGCGGTGCGTCCTGAGGGAGCTCCGCGGGCTCGTGGGGCTCACGGTCGACAAGGCGTACCACGTCGACGGATTCCACGTCCTCGTCCGCCTCAAGGGGCGCGGGACGAAGGGCGCGATACACATATCCAGCGGCAGCTACGTCGCGGCCGGTGACATCGAGGTCCCCGAGGGCTCGCAGCCGACGTCGTTCGCGATGCTGCTGCGCAAGTACCTCTCCGGCGCGAGGCTGGTGGACGTGCGCCAGGAGGGCTTCGACCGCATCCTGCGGTTCTCCTTCGAGGGCGCGGAAGGCCCGCGCGAGCTCGTCGTCGAGCTCTTCGGCAGCGGGAACGTCATCCTCATCCAGGATGGCGTCATCATCCAGCCGCTCACCATCCGCTCCTGGGCCAAGCGCACCCTGAAGTCCAAGGAGGATTACATTCCACCGCCCCCGCCGCTCGACGTGAAAGACCTGGACGCGGGGAAGCTCGCGACGGTACTGGCGGGCTCCAAATCGGACGTCGTGCGCACCCTCGCCGCGTCCGTGGGGCTCGGCGGCCAGTTCGCCGAGGAGGCGTGCATCATCGCCTGCGTCGCGAAGGACGCGAAGGCGAGCCAGCTCCCCCGGTACGATGCCGACAAGCTCATGGTCGCCATCGAGGAAATCCTGAAGCGCGCGGAGAGCGGGACGCTGGAGCCAGTCGCGATAATCGAGGGCGGGCTGCCCGTCGATTTTTCTCCGTTCCCCCTGCGCATCCACGCCGGGCGGGAGACCCGAGCGTTCCCGACTTTCGGCGAGGCCGCGAGGTTCTACTTCGAGTCCCACCCGCGCGACACCGGCAGCGGCGACGCGACGGTTTCCGAGGAGAAGCGCGCGACGCTGGAGCGCACCGTCGAGCAGCAGCGCAGGGCGATAGAGCGCCTCGAGACCGAGACCGTGGAGCTGGAGAAGAAGGCCGAAATCGTCTATACTAACTATCTCTATTACAACACGCTAATCGAGCGCGTCAAGCCCGCCCCCCTTGAGGACATCCCATCGATTGTCCCCGGGGCGAAGGTCGTGGACGCGCGCCAGCACCTTTATTCGGTCCCCTCTCCGGACGGGGGCGAGACCATCCTCCAGAAGGGAAAGGACATCAACCAAAACGCCGGGCGGCTCTACGAGGTGGCGAAGAAGTCCCGCGAGAAGCTCGACGGGGCGAGGCGCGCGCTCGAGGAGACGCTGGCGAAGGGCGAGGAGCTCGCGCGCTCGAAGCCCGAGCCCAAAGTGCAGAAGCGAAAGACCTTCTGGTTCGAGAGCTACCGCTGGTTCGTGACATCCGAGGGGAACCTCGTGGTCGCCGGCAAGGACGCGAAGTCCAACGAGCAGGTCGTCAAGAAGCAGCTGAAGGAGCGCGACCTCTACGCCCACGCGGAGGTCCACGGTGCGCCCAGCGCGGTGCTGAAGTCATCCGGTCCCGACGTGGCTCCGCGAGACATCGGCGACTCCTCGAAGCGCGAGGCGTGCGAGTTCTCCCTGACGTTCTCCAAGCTCTGGAACGCAGGCCTGACGACCGGGGCGTCGTACTGGGTGACCCCGGACCAGGTCAGCAAGACGCCGGAGCCGGGCGAGTACCTGGCGAAGGGCGCGTTCGTCATCCGGGGAAAGCGCAACTACGCCAAGGACATCAGGGTCAGATGCGCCCTCGGCCGATTCGAGCTGTCGGGGCAACCGCTGGCGATGTGCGGGCCCGAGGCTGCCGTTTCGGCGCACTGCGAGAAGTTCGTCGTGCTGGAGCCCGGAGAATTGAAGAAATCCGACGTTGCGAAGGACGCTTCCCGCGCCCTCGGCCTCCCCCTGGACGAGCTGATGCAGGTCATGCCGCCGGGGAACTGCCGCATCGTGTCGGTGACGGGCGTCGAGATGGTGGCGAAGTAGATACTTGGGGATTTTTCCGTCGTTTTCCGGCGCTTGTGTCTTCGCGGTTCCGTCGGGTGTTCTTCGTCATTTTACGGCATTGGTAGATTCACGGTACGGGCGCGCCGGTGTTCTTCGTCATCTTCCGGCATTGGTAGATTCGCGGTACGGGCGTCCCGGTGTTCTTCGCCATTCTCCGACATTGGTAGCTTCGCTAGGCCAGCGTCCCCTTTCCGACGATTCTCAGGCCCTTGGAGTCCAAATCCAGCAGGACGACGCGGTCGCCCTTCTCGTACGCGACGGGCTTGTCCAGCTTGAGCTTCAGGGCCGCCGTCGCGCCGCCCTTCAACGTTCCGCCAGCGACGTCCAGCACCTTGCCGGGGCGAATCTGGAGGCCGACTGCGACGTGTACGATTGCGTCCTTGGCGATTTCCCCTTTCCAGAACTTGTAGGCTGCGAAGTCGACCGTCAGCTCGTCCGCGCTCGCCAGCGAGCCCTTCGGAGCCATCACGAAGCCCCTGTCGAAGTCCTGGTTCGCGGCGTTCTTCACGGCGAGGCCGACTCGGTTCGCGAGCACGGCCTGCTTCACGTCTGTGTCGTGGACCTGGATGGACTTCACCTGAGCCATCTTCTGGGTTGGGAATATCTGCAGCTCGTCGTGGACTTTGACCGTGCCGCGCCGGACGCATCCCAGCACGACCGTCCCGACGCCCTTCACGTCGAAGTGGTGGTCCACGGGGATTTTCACGGGCCCGTCGCACGGCGGCAGCACGGCGCTGGCGTGGATGTCGTTGAGCTTGACGGCATCCGGCTCCGCACGGTGGTATCCTTCGAGGATAGTGCCCTTGATGAGCGGCGCGAGCTCCTCCGGCTGCACGTAGTTCTTGAAGACGATGTGCCCGCGCGGGACGCCGACGGCGTCGATGGCGACGATGGCCTCGCCGACGTTGCGGTCTATCTTTTCCACCACGAGCACGACGGAGTCGGCCATGGCGAGCGCCGTGACGAGCGACTGGATGCGCTCCGGCCACCTCGACGGCTCGACGTACGTGACGCCGACCTCTCCGCGCTTGAGGTTGTAGAACGAGACGTCCGAAACGGTTCCCTTCTTTCCGAGGTCCGCCGCGAACAGCGGGTCGCCGACGGCTGCGACGGTCATGCCTGCCATGAACCCTCCAAAACGTTCGGAATATTTAACCCTTGGTCGCCGGGTCGGATTGGGAGCGCGCGAGCGTCTCCCTGCATGCCAGCGCCGCGATTGTGCCGACGAGCGCCACGCCGGCCGCAACAAAGAATACGTTGTCGACGACGCCGCGCGAGAGGAGGTACCCAGATGCTATCGAGCCCATCGCCGCGCCCAGGTTTATCCCGGAGTTCACGAGGCCGATGCCGCGCCCGCGCTCCTCTTCCTTCGTCAGGTCCGCCGCCATCGCCGTCGCGCTGACGTAGAAGAAGGACCAGACCGGCACGGCCCAGAACGCCGCGGTGATGAGGGGGTCGCGCGTCGAGGCCATTCCCAGCCAAACCAGCACGTAGGCGACGCCCGAGGCCACTAGGACGCGCCTGCGCCCCCAGCGGTCGCTCGCGCGCCCGGCCAGCCCGGACGCGAAGACGCCCGTTATCGCCGATAGTGCGGTGAATATCCCGACCTTCATCGTCGCGTCCCAGGGAATGTCCAGGTTGCCGATGTAGACCGGGAATACGGAGAAGACGACGTAGCCGGACATCGGGATGATGAGGGCCGCCAGCGTCACGAGCGCCATCCCCCTCGTCTCGCCGAACTTGAGGAGGTTCCGCGCTTTCGTACCCTCGACGTGCACGCCTTTCTCCTCGACGCCCATGACGGCCAACGCCGCCGCAATTGTGATGGCTCCCGCGAGGAAGAAGACGAGCCGCAGCGCGTCCGAGCCGGCGTACATCATCTCCGACGGGAGCAGGAAGCCAGCGGCGAGCGCCCCCGCCATCTGCCCCGCGCCGGCGACAAGCGCCAGGTCGCCGATGGACGCGCCCTTGCGGGTCGGGTGGAACTCCGTCGCAGTCGCGTTGAGGAGGAAGAACGAGGTCGTGAAGGCGACCTGCATCAGGCGGACGGTGATGAGCCCGGTCGTCCCCAGGAATGGCAGCGGGAAGAAGAGGAGGCCGCCGACGATTCCAGCGCCTGCGACGACGAGCTTGCGGCTGCCGATTCTGTCCGAGAGCGCCCCCCAGACGAACGTCATCGGCACGGCCGCCAGGAACGGCAGCGCCATGATGAGCCCCACGAGGAAGAAGTCCTCGCTCACGCTGTAAACGTAGAGCGCCAGCACCGAATAGAGCAGCCCGTTTATGACGGACACGAGCGCCATCGACAGCATGACCAGGCGGTAGCCCTTCATCGTGCGCGGGAAACCCCCTCCGCGTTAATAAAGACGCAGCCAACGGAGAGGCAGCTCCGAAGATCATTTGAAAAGGCGCGGAGAAAAGTGAAAAGGAAAGGATTTCGTTGCCTGCGGCTCGTTTTAAATTACTTGTCATGCCCGTAGGCGTGCCCCGGGGGGATAACTCCGTACCCAAGCTGGAACTCGTCCCAGACGAACTCGTGCACGTTGTACAGCGTCCCGGTCGAGTAGAAGTAGCTCGTGTGTATCGAGTAGATGCCCTTCGCGACCAAGTCGCCGTCGTATTCGCCGTAGTTGCCCCTCTGGTCCCACGTCCAGACGTATGGCATGTTGTCCATGCCGGCTGGTATCGAGTCGGTCGCGACGATGTCTCCGTCGGCGTTCAGGATGACCAGGCGCATGTCGTACTCGAAGTACTCCTGGCTCAGCCCGTCGTACGTTATCACGACGTCATCACTCCTGACGTATATGTCCTTGTCCGCGGATATCGCGTAGAATGCCGCGGCAGATGCGTTACCCATGAATATGGCCACGACGAACAGCGCAAACAATCCAGTCAATGCTTTCTTTATCACAGTTTCACCTCCGCTAACCATTGGTATTTCCTACACGCCCCACCTCGGCGCTTGACCGGTGAATAACCGGATATAATAATAAGGTTTCGATTAAGAACATATTAAATTGTCGTTAAATGGTCAAGCAACCTGTATATGATTGTATAATGACGTACATCTAGCCCGGCGGGTGAGCGTTAGTTGTTTGCCTGCTCGCTCGGCCGGGTGACGGCGATTACTTCCTTAATGCCATCTCCATTTCCGCCCTAGTGGCCAGCCGCCACTCGCCAGGCTCCATAATGCCGATTCGAAGGCGCCCGATTGCGACGCGCCGGAGCTTCGAGACGCGCAGGTCGACCGCCTCGCATATGCGCCGAATCTCGCGGTTCTTGCCTTCTATAAGCTTGAACTCCAGCCAACCGCCGCCGTCGAGCCCGCGCATGGCGCGCACGCCGAGCGGCGCGAGCCTCTCGCCGCGCGACAGGACGCCCCTGCGTATCCGCGCCAGCGTCTCGTCGCCGATGTTCCCGCGCACCTTGACCTCGTAGGTTTTTATCACCCCATTTCTGGGGTGGGAGATGCGCTGCGCCATGTCGCCGTCGTTGGTCAGGATGATGAGGCCTTCCGAGGCAAGGTCCAGACGCCCCACGGGGAAGAGGCGCCCGAACTTGCGCGGCGCGACGTCCATTATCGTCTCGCGGTCGTTGTAGTCGCCGACCGACGTCACGACGCCGGCGGGCTTGTTGAAGAGCAGGTATATCTTCGAAGACGCGCGAACCTTGACGAGCTTCCCCTTGACCTTGACGGAGTCGTGCGCGGGGTCGACCTTCGTCCCTGCCATGGTGACGACCTTGCCGTTGACGGAAACCTGGCCGCTGGCAATCATGTCCTCGGCTCCCCTCCTGGACGCCAGGCCGGCGTCGGCGAGGAACTTCTGGAGTCGGACCATGCCGCCCGGACTGCTCGCTTTCGGCGCGCGCCTGCCGGATTCCCGGCGTCTCTGCTTGTCGGCCTTTCGCGTCACGGCCGGGTGATTGGCGGCGGGGATATTAAACGTGGCGCGCTAGCGCCTCGCGAAGAATTCCCTCACTTCCTCTACCATCTCCAGCGCGTCGTCGTGGACCTTCGGCGCGAGCTCCGGCGGCAGGAACTGGGCGTATCTGGGTTTCGCGAAGCGCTCGTCCAGCAATACGACGACGCCGCGGTCGGTCTCGCTGCGGATGAGCCTGCCGGCGCTCTGCACGACCTTGTTGAACGCGGGGCCCAGGTAGCCGTACGTCTCGCCCTTCTGGCTCCCGAAGCCCTTGACGTAATGGGCCCGCAGCGCGAGCACCTCCTTGTTCGGCGGTGCCAGCGGCAGCCCCGCGACGACCAGCACGCTGAGCACGTTCTCGGCGTAGTCGATACCCTCCCCGAGGCTCCCGCCCTGGACGGCCATCAGGAGGGCGCGCCCGCCGGGGCTCTTGAGCCGCTCCAGGATGTCCTCCCTGTCCCCCTTCGACATCCCCTTGGTCTCGGCGAGTATCTGGCGCATCGGCACGGACGCGGCCCTCGGGCCGGTGGCGGCGATTCCGCCCCAGGTGCCTTCCGAGCCCCTCATGCCGCCCCGCGCTCCGCCGGTCGCGCCCGCGCTGCCCGCGGTCGGCGCTTTGCCGCCCCACGCCCCCCCTCCAGACTCGCTCCCGAAGCCTCCGCCCGGCCCCTCGCCGCCGGACGCGTCGATTTGCCCCTGCACGCGCGATGCGACCTCCTCGACGTACTTGTACGACGGGAAGAACGCCGCGACGTTTCCCGGGGTGGCGCGAGCAATCTCCGCGAGCGTGCGGGCGTACTTGGTGTACATCTCCTCCCCGCGGCGCGTGTACTCGCTGCTGAGGCCCCTGAGCGCCAGAACTCTGCGGTTCTCTGGGGGGAATGGCGACGGGTAGACCCGCAGCATCCGCCTCTCCGCCGGAATCCCGAGGACGTCGGCGTACATCTCCGTCGGGACCAGCGTGCCGGACATCAGCACCGCGGCGTGGACCTCGCCGAATATCGGGCCCGCCATCGTCGAGGGGTCCATGTGGTAGAGCTTTAGGCGCCAGGACTCGCCCTCGGCGCGCTGGAAAATCCGCGCGCTCCTCTCGTCCGACGCGAGCCAGCCGCGCAGGAACTCCGAGAGCTCGAGTGCGTGAGAGTGCTCCTCGCCGGACATCATCGCCTTCGTGCCTATCTCCTCCAGCCAACCGATGTAGTCGTCGGCGGTGTCCCGGTCCCCGAGCGTCTCCGCGAGCGCGCCGTCGAGCGTCGCGGTGAGGCGCTCCTTCGGCACGTAGACCTCGCTCCCGTCCCGCAGGGAATCGGTCCATTTCCCCAGAGCGCGCTTGAGGTACCCGGTGTAGCGCTGCCCGCGCTGGATTCCCGAGCCCACCTCCCTCGCGGCTTCATCCATGCCGTACGCCGTCAGCTCCCTGCTGAGGTTCGAGCGTATCCTGTCGGGCAGGTTGTGAGCCTCGTCGATGACAATTATCAGGTCCTTGAGGCCGTTCTCCAGGCGCTCGTCCATCTTGTCCCACATCACGTCGAAGACGTAGTTGTAGTCGCAGACGACCACATCGACGCCCGGGATGGCGTCCAGCGCGGCCTTGTACGGGCAGACGCCGAGCCGCACGCAGGCGCGCTTCATCTCCCCGACGTGCATTATCCTGTTGAGTATCAGCTGACCGGCCTCCTCGCCGTCGGCCTCGTGGTAGGGGCACGACTTTGACTTCGCGCGCATCAGGCAGAAGGCCATGAAGGCGAACCCCGGAAGGCTGGACTCGCTCTCGGGGCACAGCGCCTGCTTCGCTATGATGTCCACCCCGCGAATCTTCTTCCCCGATGCGGCCTCGATCTCGCGAAGGGTGTCGACGACCATCCTGTGCTGGCTCTGCTTCGACGTGAGGAAGAGCAGCTTCTTCTTCTGAGCCATTGCCTCCTCCAGCAGGACGGAGAGGGTGGCGACGGTCTTTCCTATGCCGGTGGGCGCCTGAGCGACCATGACCTTCCCCGCCCTCGCGCCGGCTCGCATGTCCTCCATGAACTCGCGCTGGCCGTCGCGTATCCGGTCGTAAGGAAAGAGCTGAAAATCTGCATGACGGATTGTGGGCGGGGGTGTTTTGACGGCGGTTCCGGCGCCTCCCGTGGAGTACCCGCACGCCTTGCAGTATCGCACCTGGGACTTGCCCCGGCCCCTCGGCGTCAGGAGGGACCTGCAGTCCGGGCAGAACATGTCGGAGCCCATCGGCCCTCTGATATCCACACCGTATAAAATGCTTGGTCGGAGGTGGCCGAAACTCGCGCTGCATCATTCAATCGGGCGGGAGGGCGTCAGTTGTCCGGGATGGGTGAAATTATTATCACGGACGAGGATGGGGTTCCAATGGTCCCCCCCGAAAAAAAGCCGAAAGCCGTACGTGCCGACGCCTACCTGCTCCTCACGGCCGCGCTATGGGGTCTGGCCTTCGCCGCGCAGCGCGAGGGGATGGAGCACGTCGGGCCGTTCCTCTTCAACGGCGTGCGCTTCGCGCTGGGGGCGCTGGCGCTCGTCCCGCTGATGCTCTGGATGCGCGCGAGGAACGCAACCAAAACGGTGCCAACTTCGGTCGATGACAAGCCGTCGACCAACGGCAGATTGCTCTGGACCGGCGGCCTCTTCGCAGGCCTGATTCTCTTCGTCGCCGCCTCGCTCCAGCAGGTCGGGCTCGTCACCACCGCCGCGACGAACGCGGGGTTCATCACCGGCCTCTACGTCGTTCTGGTCCCGGTCTTCGGCATCGCGCTCGGGAGGCGCACGGGCATCGGAACGTGGCTCGGCGTGGCGCTCGTCTTCGCGGGCCTGTACCTGCTCTCCGTCGGGCCGGAATTCTCGATGTCCGACGGCGACGTCCTCGTGCTCTTCGGCGCCATCTTCTGGGCCTTCCACGTCCTGACCATCGGCTACCTGGCGCCGAGCCTCGACCCGTTCAAGCTGGCGGCGTTCCAGTACG
>DAIRED010000019.1:0-15697 GCA_036795795.1 Thermoplasmatota archaeon
AGAAGCTCCAGTTCGCCGACGGGCTGCCGAAGACGCGCTCGGGAAAGATCATGCGCCGCATCCTGAAGAAGATAGCCATCGGTCAGACCGACAAGGTCGACCTCGGGGACACCACCACGCTGGCGGACCCGGGCGTCGTAGATTCGCTCGTGACGGGACGGCAGAAGTAAAAGAGGCTCGCCAGTTCTGGCTACTTTAAAACCTTTCCTTACATTATCGTTTTCTTTCAGATGTTTCGGTGCGGGCGATTGTTTATGCATCCCGTTGTCTGGACGCAATCAAGGCTACCGGGTAGGAGCCGTGCGCCGCCTGTTGACGCTTTCCAGCCATGCGCGCCCCTTCTTTGTTATCCTGACCGACGCGCGGTTCTTTCCGCTGGCAGTTTCCCCGTCGCGTATGATGTCCAACGAGACGAAACCCAACATGTCGAGAAATTCGCAATTGCTAGTTATCGTCACGTATCCCGTACCCAACTTCTTGGACAAGCTGGAGAACGTGTAGACCTTTCCGTCGTCCAAGGCCCTCAGTATCTCAATCTTGACCTCGTCGCTTTTCCTTTTCGACCTCGTCCTGTTGCCTGGAGCGCGTTCTGCCATTTCAGCTGGTTCACTTATAGCAAACTTTTTTATCTATCTTTGCTATTATATTATATCAAACGATATAACTTGATAGGGGTGGATCCACTGACAACTACGGGCTGCGGAGGGAGGTGCCATCTCGTCCGTGACGGGGAGCGCGAGGCAGGCTTGTCGCTGTATGAGCGATGCGTGGCGGAGGGCAAACCTGGCCTCTTCATATCCCGGCTCTTTCCCTTTAACACGGGCGTGGATGCGCACCACCAGACGACCATAAGGCTGAACTCCCTTCCGGGCAAGGGCAACCTCAGGCCGGACCAGCTCGGGCTGATGCAGAAGGCCATCTTCGACTTCATCGACGAGAACCCGAAGGCAGTAGTCTTCCTAGAAGGGCTGGATTACATCCTCATCGAGAAAGGGTGTGAAGAGCTCGTGCGGTTCCTCTACGCCCTGGGGGACAAGACTATGGACTTCGACGCGACAGTCATAGTCTCGCTGCACGGGGCCGGGCTCGATTCCGGCGAGGCCGCCGTCTTCGGGCGGGCGCTGGCTTCCGTCCCCATCTGACGGCCCCGGTCTCATCGGCCCTTGCGCCCTTCCACAAGGGCAATTACCCTATCCCTCACTGGCCGGTAAAACAGAGATTCCCTCAGCCGTTCGATGTCGGCGCTCGGGGACACGAACTTCGCCACGACATCTATGACCTCGTCGATTTCGTCTCGCTCCAACGGTTTCGTCTCTAATGGGTTTGTTAAGGGGGTTTTCTTCTTGCTTCTCGCCATTTGCTTCACTTCGCGACCTACCGCTTTTACCTTGTAGGCGGAAAAAACATGAGCCCTCTGGTTAAATCGTTTGCCCGTACTTGTACTCCGAGCCATCATGATATAGATGGAGTACCACCATGATTTTTCAATGCAATTAACGACCCTTCGCTTTTTATAACCCGTTTCCGATACCCAGGATGGTGCGATTTCCATGGACATCATCGAGCAAGGAGAGGGCGCCCTCGTCGGCTGGCACGACCCGGACGAGGCCAGGCGCTGGGTGCAGCAGAACAAGCGCCGCGACCTGGTGGACAAGCGCATGCCCGTCGCGGAGGCCGTGAAGAAGTTCGTCGCGGACGGCTCGTTCCTCGCGATGGGCGGCTTCGGCCACATACGCGTATCGATGTCGGCCGTCTACGAGATGATTCGCCAGTGCAAGCGCGACCTGACCATCGCCGGGAAGACCGCAGTGCACGACAGCGACATCCTCATCGGCTCGGGCGTCGTGGACAAAATCGAGGTCGCCTACTCCTTCGGCCACGAGCTGAGGGGGCTTTCTCCCGCCTCGCGCCGCGCGGTCGAGACCGGAAGGTGCAAGGTCCTCGGCGAAATCAGCAACGCGGGCTACCAGTGGCGCTTCCTCGCCGCGTCGATGGGCGTACCGTTCATGCCCTCGCGCACGATGCTCGGCACGGACACGCTGAAGAAGAGCTCGGCGAAGGTCGTCAAGGACCCCTTCAGCGGAAAGCCGATTTGCCTGCTCCCGGCCTGCTATCCAGACGTGACGTTCATCCACGTCCCGCGCTGCGACATCTACGGCAACGCGCAGGTCGACGGGATAATGATAGAGGACTACGAGCTGGCGCGCGCTGCCAGGAGGCTCGTCATCACGACGGAGAAAATCATCGACACGGAGGAAATCCGTTCAACCCCCTGGCGCACGTCGATACCGCACTTCCTCGTCGACGCGGTCGTGGAAGTCAAGTACGGCTCCCATCCATGCCAGATGCCTCTCGAATATTTCTTCGACGAGGAACACATCGGAGAGTGGCTCTCAGTTTCGAAGACGGACGAAGGCGCGAAGGCGTACTTCGAAAAGTATGTCCACGGCGCCGAAGATTTTGCGGAATACCTCAAGCTCGTCGGCGGAGAGAGGAAGATGGAGTACCTGCGCGACGTCGAACTGATGAAACAGCCGATGAAGGCTCCGTGGTTGAAGGGAGGGTGAACCATGGCGCCCAACACGAAGGAGGAAAAAATGCCACACGACGCAACCTCGAAAGTAGGGGGCGGCAAGGTTGATTACAACTCAACGGAATTGCTGGCCTGCGCGGCTTCGCGAGTCCTTGAAGACCGCAAGTCCGTCTTCGTCGGGACCGGGCTGCCTATGATTGCGGCGATGCTGGCGCAGCGCACGCACACGCCGAACCTGCTCATCGTCTTCGAGGCCGGCGGGATGGGCCCGATAGTGCCAGTGCTTCCCATCTCAGTTGGCGACTCGAAGACGTTCTACCGCGCCGTCGCCGCGTCGTCGATGCACGACGTGATGTCCGCCGGGCAGTCCGGCCACATCGACTACGGGTTCCTGGGCGCGGCCCAGATGGACCGCTTCGGCAACATCAACACGACCGTCATCGGCTCCCACGAGCACCCCAAGGCCAGATTGCCGGGAAGCGGCGGCGCGAACGATGTCGGCTCGCTCTGCCACAAGACGATAGTCGTCATGCGGCAGGACACGAAGAAGTTCGTCGCGAAGGTCGACTTTCTGACCACGCCGGGCTACCTGGCGGGGCCAGGGGCGCGCGAGCGCGCCGGCCTGCCGGAGGGGAGCGGCCCTCACCGGGTCATAACCCAGCTCGGCATCTACGGTTTCGATGCGGAGACGAAGGAGATGACCCTCCTGTCGCTGCATCCGGGCGTCACGGTCGAGCAGGCTAGGGAGGCCAGCGGCTTCCCGCTGCGGGTGGCACACAAGGTCGAGACGACGCCGGAACCGATCGCCGAGGAGCTCCGCCACCTCCGGGCGATAGACCCCGTCGGGATGGTAATCGGAAAGCGATAGTTTGAAATGATTGGAGAGGTTTGATGGCTCAGATGGACGACTTCAGCAAGTTCAAGGTCATGGAGCTGCCGCGCAGCGTGGTCGTCGGGCACGACGCGCTGCTGGAGACCGGCAAAACTTGCAGGGGGCTCGGCCTGGACGGTACGGCCCTGATAGTCTGCGACTCCGTCACGCAGAAGATAGCCGGGGAGCGCACAGCCGAGCTGATGAGAGAGGCGAACTACTGCGTCGAGACTTTCCTCATCACCGAGGCGAACGAGGAGGCCATCCTCGGAGCGATGGAGGCCGCGAAGGCAGCGCGGGCGAGGTTCATGCTGGGAATCGGCGGGGGCCGCCCCATCGACGTGGCCAAATGCGCCTCGTTCAACCTCAAGATGCCTTTCCTGAGCGTCCCGACGGCCGCGTCGCACGACGGAATCGTCTCGTCCCGCGCCTCCATCATGAACAAGAAGGGCCGCAAGGAGTCCCTCGGCGCTCAGCCGCCGCTCGCCCTGATAGCCGACACCGGCATCATCTGCAAGGCCCCGGCTCGCCTGCTGGCCGCGGGCTGCGGGGACATCATCTCCAACTACACCGCCGTCCTTGACTGGAAGCTGGCGCACAGGCTCAAGCACGAGTATTTCTCGTCGTACGCGGCCTCGCTCTCGGAGATGTCCGCTCGGCTCCTCATAGAGCAGGCCGAGAGCATCAAACCGGGGTTCGAGGAGTCCGCCTGGTTCGTCGTGAAAGCCCTCGTCTCGTCCGGCGTCGCGATGAGCATCGCCGGCTCGTCACGCCCCGCCAGCGGGGCCGAGCACGCCTTCTCCCACAAGCTCGACGAGATAGCAGCGACGCCCGCGCTCCACGGCGAGCAGTGCGGCGTCGGTTCGATAATGATGATGTACCTTCACGGCGGGGACTGGCAGGGCATCCGCACCGCGCTGAGGGAGGTCGGGGCCCCGACGATGGCGAAGGAGATTGGCATCTCCCCCGACGAAGTTGTCGAAGCGCTCTGCCGCGCGCACGAGGTCCGCCCCGATAGATACACGATACTCGGGGACAACGGGCTCACGCACGAGGCGGCGCTCAACCTCGCGAAAACCACCAAGGTGATTTGATGGTCCTTCTGACAGTCATCGCCGAGAATCTCGTCGAGCCAGATTACACATTCGTCTACCTCGGACCCCTGTCCGAGTGCAAGGAGTGCAAGGTGAAGAATGTCTGCTTCGGCCTCGTCCGGGGGAAGAGGTACCGCGTCGTGAGCCCGCGCAAGGTCAAGCACGCCTGCAAGGTCCACGAGGGACAGGTCCAGGTCGTCGAGGTGGAGGACGTCCCTTTCGAGGTATGCATCCCCGATAAGGGGCTCATCGAGGGCTCGGCCGTAACGATGACCCAGATGGACTGCAAGCTTGTCGGATGCATCCACCACCGCCTCTGCGTCCCGCTCGGTATCGACAAGGGCGCCCGGCTGCAGGTGCTGGCGCTCGGGGACAAGGTCGATTGCGCCGCGCGGGAGAGCCGCCGGAAGGCGAGCGTGATTTAGGCGCGACAGACGCGCCGCTTGTTTTTCAGGACCGCCAGCACCGTGGACGTCTGCCCCTCACCCACGCGCTGGCAGCAATCCCCGACGCAGCCAGCCGCTCAATCCTCTTTCCAGCTGGTGAATATGACCCCGAGCACGAACATCACGCCTGCGAAGACAGCGATGACCGCCATGTGTCCGTACATGAGGTCCCATTTCAGCGACACCATGCTGCACCGCAGCCCTTCGTTGACGTAGTAGAGAGGCAGGAAGCGCGCCAGCGTCTGCAGGAAGCCCGGCATCATCTCAAGCTGGAAGAACGAGCCCGACAGGAACATCATCGGGAACATCACGGCGTTCGCCGCAGCCGCGGCGCTCTCCGCCTCCTTGGCGAGCCGCGTCAGCAGCATCCCGATACCCGCGAAGGCGAAGACGTCGAGTATGACAAACACCGCAAGCCATCCATTGAGGTTGAAATGCACTCCGAATGCAGCGACGGCGACGAGGATGATGGCCGCGGTCGAGATGAACGCGAGGATTATCTGGTAGAGTATGTTGGACAGTATCCACTCGGTCTGCGTTATCGGCGTCGTGGAGAGTTTTCTCAGGACGCCTTTCTGCCTCAGCTCGGCGTTAATATTGACGGCACCGAAGAGGCTCGACGTCATCACGGACATCGCGATGATTCCCGGCGCGAAGAAGTCGATGTAGCTGTACTCCTTAGTGTAGATGGAGTGGCGCTCCACCGTGATGAACGGATCGCTCCCCGATAGCTGCTGGTTCATGCCTCCGATGACCGAGTCGATTATCTGCAGCTTCGTCTGGACCGCGCTCGCGCTCGGGTCCTGGATATATGTGAACTGGATCGAGGCGCTCATGTTTTGCAGGACGGTTCGCTGGTAAAGCGCCGCCTCGTACCCGTCCGGAATTATCATCACGAGGTTGACGCTGTTGTCGTTGGCGTACTGGACCGGGTCCGCGCCCGCGTCCACGAGCGTGATCTTGAACGTTCCGTTGAGCTCCAAGGCGTCTATCAGCTCCGCCGACGCGGTCGAATCGTCCAAGTCCTGGATATGGAGGTCGAAGACTATGCTGCCCGTGTTCGAGAATATCGAACCGAAGAGCAGGATGAGCATTATCGGGAAGGCGATGGTGAAGAAGACCGCGGCCTTCTCTCGGTAGAAGCTCTTGACGTTCACGATGAGGTTGGCCCAGATGACTTGGACGCGCATCTAGTCCGCCTCCTGATTTACCTTGCCCCATGTCCGCTTCGGAGGAGCTTCCTCGGGCTTGGCGCCGTCGCCCCCTTCGGTAACCAGCGTCTCGCCGGTGAGCATCAGGAACACCTCCTCGAGGTTCGGCATGCGCACGTCGAAGCTGACGTAGCCGACCTTCTCGTCCTTCATCCTCTCCAGGATTCCCAGGACATCCTCCGTCTTCCCGACTCTGACCGAGAGGTTCTTGTGGTTTGACCTCTGGGGCTCGAACCCCATCGAGGCGATTATCTGGAACGCTTTTTCGTCGACGCCCTTCAGGGTGAGGACCTGGTACTTGGCGTTCTTCTGGACGACCTTCTCCGGCGAGCCGGTCTCGATTATCTTGCCCTTGGAGATGATGGCCAGGTTGTCCGCGAGGAGCTCCGCCTCCTCCATATAATGAGTGGTGAGGAAGATAGTCTTGCCCTGCTTCTTGAGCCCCTCCAGAACTTCCCAGACCTCGTGGCGGGCGCGCGGGTCCAGCCCGGTCGTGGGCTCGTCGAGGAAGACTATTTCCGGGTCGTTGACCAGGGCGATGGCGATGCCGAGGCGCTGCTTCAGGCCACCGGACAGGTTCTTGTACATCTCTTTCCGCTTGTCCTCGAGGTTGACCAGCCTTATGAGAGCCCCGGCGTCGACGCCCTTCATCCCGAAGAGCCGGGCGTAGTACTGGACGGTCTCCTCGACGGTAATCCTGTCGAAAGAGGAAAACTGCTGCGGGAGAACGCCGATGCGGGGCACTATTCCCGACTTGTCCCGCTTGACGTCCATCCCGAGAATCTTCACCTCTCCGGATGTCTGCCTGCGGATGGTCTCGATTATCTCGACCGTCGTCGTCTTACCTGCGCCATTCGGGCCCAAAAAGGCGAAAACCTCGCCTTTCTGGACGTCGAACGATATTCCGTCAACCGCGCGCAGCTCGCCGTACGCCTTCACGAGGTTCTTGACCGTAATCACGGGTTCGGGCATCTTTTTGCCTCCACGACTCAAATCCGCGGCCCATCCTTATATCCCCGCCGAACAGAAGTGGGCATCTCGTGGCTACCTGCCGCGGGGGCGTCGCCTGAAAGAAAGCAAGGCGAGCGCGTATAAAAAACCTCTTCGGGGGTTCCCGCGGACCGCCCGCTCACCCCTTCTTTCTGAGGAGGGCGCAGACGTTTCCCATCGTTTTCGCCGTGTCGATTTTAAGGGTCTCCTCCTCGGTGCACGGCCTGTAAACGTTCTGCTGGTCGACTGGCGCGTGGAACCGCACCTCGACAGGCTCGTAGCCGGCCACGAGGCGGTCGAACCGCCCCCGGTCGTATATCCTGTGCGCCGGGTAAGCGATTCCGGCCTTTCCGAAAGGCGCGGTGAGGATGAGCATGCCGCCAGGCTTGAGATGCTCCATCAGAAGGGCGACCCCCTTGATGTCACCATCAGGGTCCTCCATGTCCCCGTAGCGCCCGAGGCCGATGTGCTCGACCGTGGAGACGCAGGTGACGGCGTCGAAGCTGCCCTTGGGGATGTCGCAGTCGAGCAGGTCGCACTTCTTGAACTCGAGGTTCTTGACCTGGACGGGCCACTCCCTGACGTCGATGCAGGTGACCTTGTTGCCCAGGCCGGCCACGATTCCGGGCAGGATGCTGCCCGACGAGCCGACGTCGAGCACCTTCTTCCCCAGGATGCCGTGGGTCATGCACATCTCGACGGTGAAGGCGTACTCGAAAATCCTCTCTGGGACAGGAACGACGATTATCTCGCCGCTCTCGAAGCACGGCCAGGCGGTGACGCGCGCGTCCCCCTTCGGGGAGAAGCCCTTGGCGAACTTTTGCCCTTTTTCGATGAGGCGCTTGCGCTCCCACGGCGTGCCCGCCTGGATGCGCCTGACTGCCATCTTGATATATTGGAGATAAAGGCTCTTTTCCATATATGTCCAACCGCCGAACGCTTATCGTTTAAAATAATTTGGGGCAGGGGGCGACCGAGGCAAGGAAGACAAATCGATACCTTGCCGAGGGTGGAGCAAATTCGAATAGATGCTCTAGCACTGGAGGGGGCGGCCGAAAGAGACGGACATTACGATGCGCTGTGTCTCAGAGGGCAAGACTAAATCGAATGATGATAAAATGTCAGCATAGATTTAGTCTCCCCTCGGCCGTAATGAAACAAAAAGAAATCTAGGCCGAGGGGGCGATTTGAACGCCCGTGTACAGATCTGCAGTCTGCCACATGGCCACTCTGTCACCTCGGCTCTTTTCACGTTATCCAGCCGAGGTTTAGTCGCAACAAGAAAACGCTTTTTAGCGCTCACTTGTTGCTCCTGTCACCTCGGTGTTGGACATTGCTTGTGGCATTACTCTGATGTGCCGCCCCCTCATAAAATTTGCGCATGGTGAGCGATAAGGTTATGAGGGACAAGCAGTATTCCAATTCAGCCAAGGGGTGGAGCAATTGGTGTTCCGCGACTCTCTAGAGGGATTGGACAAGGTCTTCAAAACGGACATAAAGGCGCCAGCCATCGTGCTGGTCACCGGCCCGCCGGGGTCGATGAAGACCAGCTTCTGCTACACGCTGATGTCGAAGTACCTGGAGAAGGACAACCAGTTCGGGCTCTACTGCACGATGGAGGAGACCGTCGACTCGCACGTCCGCAACATGGAGAGCCTCGGCATCAACCTCACTAAGAACATGCAGATATCCGACCTCACGGACCTGCGCGAGATAGACCGCATGGCGGACGCCGTCGAGCAGACCGACTACCTGGCGTTCCTCGAGAAGATGATTGTCCATTTCAAGAAGAAGCACGGGGACAAGTTCACGATATTCGCCCTGGACTCGCTCGGCGCACTCTACTCGCTGATGGAAGACGCCACGAACATGCGCAAGAGGATGTTCTACTTCTTCAAGATGCTGAGGGACCACAACCTGGTCTGCTTCGTGGTCATGGAGCGCCGGGTGGATGGGGCGTCGGAGCTGCTCGGGAACGAAGGCTTCCTCGTCGACGGCATAATGCTCCTCGGGCTCGACAGGACCCGCGGCAAGCTCACCAGGTACCTCCAGGTCGAGAAGATGCGCGCATGCCAGCACAGCATGGAGCGCCACGCGGTGGAGATTGGGAAGGGTGGCATGGTCGTCCTCGGCCCCATCTTCGATTCCAACGCTTGAACCATAAGATACTTAAACGTCGATTTCTTACCTTGCGACAGTAGCATAGCTATCGCGGGGGATACCCTTGGCTGACGAACCTATTTGGGAGGTAATGAAGAGGCAGGCGGAAGCGGCGCAGAAGAAGGACGAGGAGCTGCGCCAAAAAGAGCAGTTCGTGAAGGACACGGAGGCCCGCCTGAGCTCCGAGCAGGCCGCGCTGGAGAACGAGAAGAGCCAGCTGGCCTCGAAGGATACCGTCCTCAAGAACAAGGAGAGCCACCTTCAGTCCAAGGAGCAGGAGCTCGGCGCCAAGGAGAGCAAGGTCGCGAAGGACGCCGACGCGGTCGCCAAGAAGGAGTCCGCGCTCCAGACCAAGGAGACAGACGTAAAAAACCGCGAGTTCAAGATTTCCCAGGCAGAGAAGGGCATCCGGGAGCGCGAGGACGAGGCCGCCAAGAAGCTTGCCTCGGTCGAGGGTGAGCGGGCCAAGGTCGTCGTAAAGGAGAAGGACGTGGCCAACCGCGAGAAGGAAGTTCTGTCGCTGCAGGAAGGGGCGCGCGCTGACCATGTGGAGTTCCAGAAGAAGCGCAATGCGATTGTTTCGAGGGAGGAAGGCCTCCTCGGCAGGGAGAGCGAGGTCAAGGATACGATAGACAAGTACGTCGCCAAGGCCAAGGAGCTCATCGAGCGCGAGAAGATGCTCGCCAAGGAGGAGGCCGCCCTCAACGATTCCAAGCAGAAGATTATCGCCGACGGCAAGCGCCTGATGGAGAAGGAACGCCAGCTGCTCGAGCGCGAGGAGCAGGCCAAGGCCGACGCGTCGGCCGCTGCCTCCGCGCCTCCGAGGCGGGCTCCCGAGCCTCAGACCGAACCGGAGATGAAGCTGGAAGAGGCTGCGCCCGCCGAGGCGCCGTCCGCCGACGAGGTCGCGTGCCCGTCCTGCGGAACGATGGTCGCCAAGGACGCTGTCATGTGCTTCGCCTGCGGCGCCAAGATGGGCGCGGCTCCGGCGAAGGAGGAGCCCGCTGCCGGAGGCGACGAGATCGCATGCCCGTCCTGCGGAACGATGGTCGCCAAGGACGCTGTGATGTGCTACGCCTGCGGCTCGAAGATGGGCGCTACGGAAGCGCCGAAAGAGGCCGCCGCCGCCCCCGAGGGGGACGAGATAGCCTGCCCGTCCTGCGGAACGATGATTGCGAAGGACGCGGTCATGTGCTATGCCTGCGGCGAGAAGATAGAGGCCACGCCGCCCGTTGCGGTCAAGAAAGTATCGAAGAAGCGCGTTATATAAGCGCGCTTTAAACCCCTTTCTTTGATTATTGCTTGATTATAACCACCTTACATATTAATAGGCATATTGCCATCAGTAGGGGTAGCAAGGGGTGATGCCGATGAGCAGGCATTTTGACAACAAGCGTGTTTGGAGCAGGGAAGGTGTCTCGGAAGTCGTGGGAACGATTCTAATCCTGGCGATAACTGTTGTGCTGTTCTCGGGAGTCATCTTGATGGTCGGGAACATACCGACGCCGGAGCAGAACGTGAACACCTCGCTGCAGGGCAGCATCAAGGCCGTTAACGATGACTGGACCCAGGGAGCCTGGGTGAACATCTCCAACAAGGGCGGCATCGTCCTCAAGGGCGCCTGGACCGACATCATCATCGTCCTGAACACCACCTCGACCCACCACAGGACCCAGAACCTTGCAGCCACCCCTCATTATGGTCTAAACGATTCTGCTGGCGCTTCAGATAGCGACGGCGACGCCAACTGGGAGACCGGCGAGACCTGGCATTATATCATTCCCGCCGGCGAGATGGACGACTCCACCCTCGTCTCGGTAATGCTCATAGCCGAGGACAGGAGCGCCATAATCTGGTCGGCAGACCTCAGGCCGGCGGGGGAGCGGAACTACCCCCCAGTCATCATGTCCACTGGCGTCTCATCGATACTGGCCCAGCTGGATGTGGGATATCTGCAGTACGGCGAGGATTTCGACGTCATTACCAGGATAATCGACTTCGACGAGAATCTGGATACCTCGACGGTCTGGGCAGACCTTTCTAGCTACGGGCTTCCACCACTGCACCTGACGGACGCCGATATGGATGGCGAGTTCACTGGGACCGCCACGGCGCCGTATGACGAGGCCGTTTACCCCCGTGGGGGGCATCCCGTGACGATAAATGCAACGGACTTTGATGGGGCATACACCGAGAAGACTTTCTACCCCTCCATCGGCGGCGACTACGCGGGGATGTCCATGCTGAGCATCGTGACCGACGACATCACCTTCAGCGACGACGTGCTGGTGCACAATAAGAAGGTCGAGATAACCGCCCTCGTGGACAACTTCGGCGTCGGCGGAATATGCTCGGTCAACTTCTACGACAACGGAGTCAAAAACGTGACGAACCTCATCAAATCCGTCGGGGGCGTCGGAGTGCCCTCGAACGGGTACAGCGACGTGATTATTTCATGGACGCCATCTTACGGCGGCGAGCACACACTCATCGTCGAGGTCGTACCGACCCCGCCGACCATCGACGGGGACCTCACGAACAACGAGGCCTGGATAAACGTGACCGTGCAGCCCACGATATTGCTGGTCGACGACGACGGCCACTCCAACGACCGCACTGACGCCGACACCTCCAGCTTCATGAGGGGGGCGCTCTCGGCCGGCAACTTCGAATACGACTTCGTCTCCATCGCGGTCGGCGACGGCCCGCAGTACGCCACGGGGGAAAACAAGATGGTCAACTACGACGTCGTCATCTGGATGACCGGGTACGCGACCTCCGGCACTCTGACGAACAGCGACGTGACCAACCTGAAGAAGTACCTGGAAGTTAGCTCCAACGCTGGCAGCCTTTGGCTTATCGGGCAGGGCGTCCTGGCAGAGGCCATACCGGCCACCCCGCTTCACACCTTCATCCAGACGAACCTGGGCGTGGACAACAACGTCTGGGCCAACAGGAACCCCATGGCGTCCAACCTGACCTGCACAACGCCCGCGGACCTCGTCACCGGGTACCTCTCGGGCGGGAGCATCGACATCGTGCAGAGGGGAGTCATGCCAGTCAACGGCTACGCCATAACCGACAGCAGCAGCGCGAGCTCGTTCCGGTCCCTCGTGGACGGGGCGACGGGCGTCGACTGCTACGGCGTGGGCTTCTCGGTGGACGCAATCGAGTCGCGCACCTACTTCACACCGTGGGAGTTCTCGCGCATCAAGGAGACCTCGGACCAGGCCCAGCTCGCCTACCAGGTCATACGCTGGCTCGGCGACATCAACACCTCGTTCGGCAGGGACCTGTCGATATCAGAGCAGTCCATGAACAAGGACGTGGTCTACTACCGCCAGCAGGTCGAGATAAGCGGCATAGTCCGCAACAACGGGATGAGGAACGAGACCAGCACCGTCAAGCTCTACGTCTACTACAACGGCGTCCCGCTGAACCTCAACACCACGACGGAGATTCCGGTCAACGTTTCCAACACGGTGGGCTCCAACTGGGTGTCGGTGGGCCCGTTCTACTGGTATCCCGAGTACATCGGCTTCCACAGCATCGTCCTCAAGGTGGACCCCAACAACGACATAGCCGAGTCCAACGAGGACAACAACGTCGTCTCCAACTATCTCGCCTCGGGCACCATAAACGTCCAGTTCAGGCTGCTTGTCGTGGACGACGACGAGAGCGCGAACAACGGCGGCGGGCTCTCGAACGAGACCTCGTTCGTGCGGGACGCGTGCGTGAACCTGGGCTACTTCAACGAGTCGCGCGTGGTGAACGCCTCCGAGCCAGGCCCCGACAGGTCGTACCTGCAGGACTTCAACGCCGTCATCTGGTCGACCGGCGACGCGAACGGAGCCTTCCGCCCCGAAGACATCGCCAACCTAACATCGTACCTGAACAACGGCGGGATGCTGTGGGTCGTCGGCAGGAGCCCGCTCTCGCTGCTGCCCACGCCAGCTGAGCAGATGTTCCAGAGGAACATGACCGGCGTGGCCGTCGCCACCACCCAGGCGAACCCGGCCACCCTGCTGGGCGTCGATGACGACGAGGTTTCGCACGGCATCAGCTACCGCATGAACGCCGGGCTGTGCCAGGAGCTCACCCCCGTCGCGGGCGTGAGCGGGGCGTTCCACCGGACCGCCAGCACGTTCAACGGGCTGTCCGTGAACATCTCCGGCTTCAAGACCGTGACCACGGCCTTCTCCCTCTCCGACCTCAACGGCTCTGCGGAGTTCCCGGGGGACGCGCACGCCCGGATGGAGCTGGCATACCTCGTATTGCACTGGTTCGGCCTCCCCGACTACAGGGTCGAACTGAGGATGACCGACCCGGACTTCACCTCCACCGAAGACAGGCCGCAGCTCGGCGACTCGTACGTGCTCCAGGCCCAGGTCCACAACGTCGGCGACGTGGACGGCAACGCCCTCGTCCGGTTCATGGACGGGACGACGCAGATAGGCTCGGACTCGATATCGGTCTCGGCGAACGCCTACACGACCGCGGAGGTCATCTGGACGCCGCTGTTCGCGGGATACAGGACGCTCCACGTGCTCGTCGACCCGATAAACGAGACTGGCGAGATAATCGAGTGGTTCAACAACCAGATTTCCTACACCACCTACGTCTACTTCTTCTACGACGACATGGAGGGCGGGACGGGCAAGTGGCAGCACGACAGCACCATCGCCCTCATCAACGGCGAGCAGCCGCTGGACTACATCTCCAACACCGTCGTGACGATGAACATCACGAAGAGCTGGGACTCGTCGTTCAGCGAGAGCGTCGTCAACTGCACGGACGTCGGCTTCTACCACACATTCGACACGTCGTATTGGCTGCAGGAGCCGAGCGGGAGCGCGACGATAACCAGCGGGAGGTCGCCGATAGACGTCGTGTTCGCGCTCGACAACTCCGGCTCGATGGACCAGACGGACATCGACAACCTGGTCGACGCCGCGCAGAACTTCATCGGCCAGATGAACGACAATGACCGCGTGGCAATCTGGACGTACGGCGATGGGACCTACGACTATCCCTACGACGACGACAGCCAGGACAACATCGACCCCACCCTCCTCAGGGACTGGGCTTACATGACCTTCGCGAATCGGGCGTCCTTCAACGCGTCCCTGAATACGCTGGACGATGTGATAGGCGGCACGCCGTTCTACGATACGCTCGGCGAGGCCATCCGGAAGGCGCTGGAGTTCGATCCAGCGGCGAGCGACAGCACGAGGCTCGAATACGTCATCGGCATGACGGACGGCGAATCCAACAACGACGAGGCTTGGACCCCCAACAGGAACTGGGGAACGACTGGATACGAAACGGATTACGGACAGGACAAGACCAAGCAGGGCCTCCTGTACCCGCCCTGCATGGTGTACACGATTGGCCTCGGCATCGACCACGATGACGGCGACGGGGGTTGGACTTACCCAACGGCCCCGGGCTGGTCGCACATTCCGCCCCACGACGGAACCCCGGCTGTCGAATACGACCTGTGGGCCGCCGCCGATACCTCTCCGAGCCCGACGCACGACGGAGGCGGAGTTTATGGCGAGAACCTCACGACCCACGATGACAACATCGGCCACTACTACTACACCACCGACTCCTCGCAGCTCCCGAGCATCTTCGACGATATATTCACGTCCATCATCATCCCCAATGTCCCCGGCGGGAACATCACCCGCACGGACGACCCGCAGCCAACTAGCGTGGTGACCCCGTCGCCATCGACGAGGAGCGGCGGGGACGGTTTGCTAAGCCTGCCGGAGCCCCCGGGGGTCATGGCGACCATCTGGAGCGACGGATTCGAAACGGGGAATTTCAACGGCTGGGACGGGGCTCCTGCGGCAGACTGGGCCGTGCGGTCGGGCTCCGATACCGATTACGGCGGGCAGGACGTGGACACGCACGGCGGCACCTATTGCGCCGACGCCAGGGACAGCGACGGCGCTGACAACTACCTATACAAAACTGTCAACCTCGCAGGGCACACCGGAGTTTCCCTGAGCTTCTGGTGGGACGCACAGGACATCGAGAACAACGACGAAAGGCCTTACCTCTCAATTTGGGACGGCGCGGCTTACACCGATGTCTGGAATACTGGCATTAACGACAACGGCGACTGGCAGACGGACGGACCGGGGGACTGGGCGCAGGCGACGGTGGATCTCTCCGGCTACAACATGATTGACGGATTCATCCTCCGTTTCACGGCACCCGGCCCGATGGATAGCAACGAAGGCGGAGGCACATACAGGGACGAGTTCCTCCTCGACGACGTCCTGCTTACTGGCAACGTCCCCATTGCTCCATGGATAGTCAGCACCGTGCCGGCGGACGGAGCTATCGATGTGGCTGAGACGCAGGACATCGTCATAACCTTC
>DAIRED010000020.1:0-15697 GCA_036795795.1 Thermoplasmatota archaeon
GGCTGCCCTGCAGCTCGACCGTGTGGCGCACGTCGGGGTAGGTCGTGGATGGGACACGAATCCTCATGCCGCCGCCCCCTGGACCCTGTGGAGCCTCCCGAGACGGTCCCTTGTAAGGTATCCCTGGTCCACCATGACCTCGACGTATTCCTCCAGGACACCGGCGACGTCTCTGCCCACACCCAGCTCCGCTCTCGCCAGCGCCACTACATCCTGCGAAGGCCTTCCCTCGCAGAGCTCGAACAGCCAAACCCTGAACCGCATCACGGCTGGCGCCTGGGAAAACATCAGCCCAAGCTCTGTCCGCATTGCCTCGCGCACATCCGGCGTCAACTCGAACGCTTTCATGCAAAACAAGGGTGCGCGTCGAGTATAAAGGGCTTCGTCATATAGGAGTAAAAAGCAGTATAAAGCGAGGCCAGTAGAGTATAAAGGGCAGTAAAAAGGCGTATGAAGCTTGAAAGTTATATAGCCCCTATCCTATCCTGTTTCAGAATAACCGTAGCCAACTTCGTGAAGGAGTGAATGTCGGTGGAAGAGATCGAAAGAAGTACAATCAAAAGCGAGTACAAGACTCGGGTCAAATTAATCGATAAACAACTTCTAGCATGCGGATGGCAGAAGATAGAAAATTATGCCCCGGGGATTGCTTATACAACAGTTGCTGTGCGAGAATATCCAACTGATAACGGACCTGCTGATTATGCATTATTCTATAACGGAGAGCTTCTGGCTTTTGTCGAGGCAAAGAAGGTCGAGAAGGGTCCCTTGGCAGTCATTGATCAAGCCGAACGGTATGCACGTGGTTTGAAAGGTGGTCATTACCCGTACGGTGAATATGGATTACCTTTCGTTTACGCCACAAACGGTGTGGTAATTGCGTTTAGGGATCTCAGGCACGAGCTGAACCTTCGTAGGGAAGTGAAGATGTTCCACACCCCGAAGGCGTTATATGAAAAATTACACACCAAGGTCGAAGAAGCCTACGAGAAACTTGCTGGACAAAATCCGCATACGATGCTCCGCCCCTACCAGCAGGAGGCCGTGAGCGCCGTCCTCGATAAGATACGCGAGGGGAAGCGCGAGATGCTGGTTGCGATGGCTACTGGGACAGGAAAAACGTACACGATTGTTTCTCTCATCCATCGGTTAATGGCTTCCGGTCTAGCGCGTCGGGTACTTTTCCTCGTGGACAGGCGCGCTCTGGCCGCGCAGGCTGTGACCGCGCTTAATTCATTCGAAGCTGTGCCGAACCATAAATTCTCGGAAATATACCAAGTGTACAGCAATCGGTTCAAGCGCGAAGATTTTGACGAAGACGATGCAAAATTCGACCCCAAAGTCATCGAGACAAAGTACCTCACGGACCCTGGCGTGGAAAATACCTTCGTCTATGTTTGCACCATTCAACGAATGCGACGGAACCTGTTCGGCATAGAGGATGCAGCGTCTGAAACCGGGGAAATCGATCGGGGGGAAGACGACGAACAAGCAGGAATACTGGATATCCCAGTCCATGCGTTCGATGTCGTTATAGCGGACGAGTGCCACAGGGGCTATACGTCCCAGGAGTTGTCAAAATGGCGCGAAGTCCTCGACCATTTCGACGCCATCAAAATCGGCCTTACAGCAACGCCAGCGGCTCATACAGCCTCATATTTCAAGGAACTGGCTTACAGTTACGCCTATGAGAAGGCGGTGGAGGAGGAATACCTTGTCGACTACGACGCCGTAGCCATCCACTCCGACATCACAATAAAGGGGATGGACCTGGCCGAGGGGCAGACCGTAACCAAAGTCGACGGGGTGACTGGTTTTAAAAATTCTGAAGTGCTGGAAGACAACATTCATGTGGATACCACTCAAATCGAGCGGGAGGCGACATCCCCGGACAGGAACCTCAAGATTATCCGAGAGTTCAAGAAGTACGCGCTGGCGCAGGAAAAGGAATTCGGTCGGTTTCCCAAGACGCTGGTATTCGCCATGAACGATCTACCTCACACTTCGCACGCTGATGCCCTCGTAGATATTATCAACCGGGAGTTCGCGCGCGGCGAGGGATTCTGCAAGAAAATCACTGGCAACTCCGACCGCCCACTGGAGCTCATTCGCAAATTCCGCAATCGGCAAGAGCCTTCCGTCGCTGTCACCGTCGATATGCTCTCGACTGGTGTAGACGTACCGAAGATTGAGAACATCATCCTTCTGCGCCCTATCCGATCAAGAATTCTTTTCGTGCAGATGCTCGGGCGCGGGACCCGCCTGTGCAACGATGTCTCCCCTCCCAAGAACCATTTCACAGTATTCGATGTTTACGGCTTACTGGACGTATTCAAGGACAAGGTCGATATCGCTGTCGAGCCGCCGGACAAACCAACCAGGACGATATCTGAAATTGTGCGGGAGATCGAGAACAACGTGAACCGCGGCTACAACGTCCGCGTCCTGACGAAGCGGTTGCTGAGAGTTGCCAAGTCGATATCTGCCGACGGCCGGAAGCAGTTCGCCTCAATCATCGGAACGGAGGACATATCCGAGTTCGCCAGAGGGCTGAAGCCCAGACTTGATTCGGACTGGGAGAAGACCGTATCATTGCTAAAGAGGCCAGACTTCTCCGAGATGATGGCTAACTATCCGCGCGAGCGCGTCTTCATCATTGGTGAAGAGGCACTAGACAACGTCACCTCGGAGCTTATCTTCAAGGCGCCTAACGGGAAGTTGTTGAAACCAGTCGACTACATCAAGATGTTCGAGAAGTTCGTTAAGGAGAACCCGGAGCATATCGAAGCCCTCGAATTATTGTTAAAACGCCCTAGGGATTTCGACACCAACGCGCTCCACACGCTCAGGCGAAAGCTCGAGGAGCGCCCGGAGAAGTTCACGGAGGAGCGATTGAGGAAGGCTTATAACAAAGAGCTGGCCGATATCCTTTCCCTTGTGAAGCACGCCGTGCGCGGTATCGACATCGAGGATCCCACGGAGAGAGCGCAAAAGGCAGTCGCCAGCTACAAAGAAGGTAAGACGTTCACACCTGAGCAGGAAGCCTGGCTCGGCATGATAGAGCAGACGCTGGCGAGTCGAATTATCTTGGAGCCCAAGGATTTTGATACGTTCCCTTTTAGCAGAAAAGGCGGCATTTTGAAAGCGAGAGTAGTTTTCGAGGGCCACCTTGATGAGGTAATCGCGGATATTAACGAGAAGGTGCTGGCATGACGGACGTCGTGGACAAGCTGTGGGGGTTCTGCAACACTCTGAGGCATGATGGCATCGGCTACGGCGATTACATCGAGCAGATAACCTACCTTCTCTTCCTGAAGCTCGCGGACGAGAAAGAGGCCGAGCTGCCTGAGGGATGTTCCTGGAAGGATTTGAAAACCAAATCAGGGATGGAACTGGACGACCATTACAGCCTGGTCCTTAGGCTCCTGAGCAAAGAGCGCGGGATGTTGGGCGGGATATTTGCCGGAGCCCAGTCTCGTTTCCGCAACCCCGTGAACCTGAAGAACCTCATCACCATGATCGACGAGTACCAATGGAGCGCCGTCGATACCGACCTGAAGGCCGCTGCGTATGAGGGTCTGCTGCAGAAGTACGCCGCCGAGCAGAAGGGGGCGGGACAGTACTTCACACCACGTGAGGCAATAAGGGCTGTCGTCCGTTGCATGAAGCCAGATTTCCGAACAACCAGGGACTTCAAGATACACGACCCAGCGGTCGGGACCGCGGGTTTCCTCATTGGAGCGTTCGAGTGGACAATGTCCCAAACGCACAACGGCGCCGACCTGTCCCAGGATGATGCGAAGCGCCTTGAGAAGTCGACCTTCTCCGGTAAAGAGATTGTCCAGGAGACCCGCCGGTTGTCCTTGATGAACCTGTATCTGCACGGAATCGAAAGTAACATCATGTACGGCGATTCGATAGCGGAACAACCTGGTGGCGAGCGGTATGACGTAATTCTGACCAATCCGCCGTTTGGGACGAAGGGCGCGGGCGAGGCTCCTAGCAGGGACGATTTCAACGTGCCCACGAGCAACAAGCAACTCAACTTCGTCCAGCACGTGATGACAATTCTAAAGCCTGGTGGTCGCGCCTCGATGGTCCTTCCCGATAACGTCCTCTTCGAGGAACACGCTGGCCGCAAAGTGCGCGAGCTCCTCCTAAAGGATTGCGACCTTCACACGATACTCAGGCTGCCCATAGGGACGTTCACCCCATATTCCACCGGCGTCAAGGCAAATATCGTATTCTTCAGGAAGGGCATGCCGACCAAGGAAGTCTGGTTCTACGACCTGCGCACGAACATCGAGAAGATAAATAAAGGCCACACGCTGACCAAGAACTACTTCGAGGACTTCGAAAAGTGCTACGGCGAGGATCCCAACGGCCGCCCGAAAGGTGGGAGAAAGGAAACAGAGCGGTTCAAGCGATACACGATGCGAGAGATAGAAGACAGGATTTACAACCTTGACATCTTCTGGCTCAAGGACGACTCCCTGGAGAACCCGGACGACCTTCCTGACCCCATCGTCCTCGTCAGCGAGGCGACGACTCACCTTGAGAGCGCGATGGAGGCACTGAGCGAGCTGGGAAGGAAGCTCAACAACGGGGAGAACGGGAAATGAAAGATAAAAAATATGCATCAAAACCGCCGAACTATACTGCTCTTATTAAAGGGAGATTATTTGAGTTGGTTTTAAACGAATTAATTCATAAATCTGGCTTCGTTCTCGACGATAGTATTGATCAATTAAACCAAAGTAAGAGAAAAATTCATGGAAGAGGTGGAGTGCATCAACTAGATGTCGTTGGCAGGTTTAATTTCGGAATTCCTTTTGTATATCCTTTACTATTGATTGGGGAAGCTAAATGTTATACTCGTAAAGTTAGAATCGGAGAGGTCAGGCAATTTTTAGGATTGTTTATAGATGTAACACAATATCATCGGGTTGAAACCCATAAGGATTGGGGTCGCAGATATCAATTTATTTTTAAACCAAAACACACTTATTGCCCTGCTTTCTTTTCATTAAATGGATTCGCGAGAAGCGCAGAAGCTTTTATGTTTGCTCATGGAATATTTCCGATATCATATCAGAAAAATTATCCTATGGAGAGGTTAAATAAATTGATGAATGGCGTGTTAGCGAATATCCGTGTAACGAAATTTCGTGTTCAAGAATTTAAATACTTAACGAAATATTCAGAACTACCCAAGTTGCCAGATACTTTACAAAAGAAGGAATATTTAAAGCGATTAACATCTTTAAATGAATATCTTGATAAAGTTAATTCATACATTGGTGTACTGGATAATATGTATCCGATAAGCATTTTATCTACAAAGAGGAACATTCCAAGACACGGCAATGTTGTCAAACTTGAAAGAGAGAACGAGATGGTGATAAAAATAAAGTCATCTGGAAACCGCGAATATGGTACTTTCACGCTATCTAGTGAATTTTTAAATGGATATATAAAGCGAGCAAGAACAGACGAGAAGATTTTAAGTAAAATTGATTTGTTAATCCATAGAAAAGGAACGGTATCTATTGCACAACTGGCAATCTCAAAAGAGTCAAGAGAGACATTATTGAAAGAAAAAGAAGTGCAAATAAAACCAGCACAAAGTGAGAGTACCAATGAATAAGAATTGGATATTTCCAGATAACTGGGCACGGGTGAAACTTCCAGACATTGCTCAACTAATAATGGGGCAATCTCCACCTTCCTTGACATATAATACAAATAAGGAAGGATTGCCATTTTATCAAGGAAAATCAGAATTCGGAGAGGTCTATCCGACACCTAAGATATGGTGTGGTGAACCTAATAAAATTGCTGAGGCGGGAGACATTATCATCTCAGTAAGAGCTCCAGTCGGTCCAACCAATATGATAAAAGAGAAGTCATGTATTGGACGCGGCCTAGCAGCTATTCGTCCGTTATTATACGAACGGTATCTCTTGTTGAACTACTTAAGGCACATAGAAAAAGATATCGCGGCATTAGGTACTGGTTCAACATTTACGGCGATTAGTAAGACTCACCTTGAGGACATTGATGTTCCGCTCCCACCCCTCCCTGAGCAGCGCCGCATCGTCGCCCGCATCGAATCCCTCTTCCAGGAGGTCAAGACCGCAAGGGAATCGCTGGACAAGCTCCCGCCGATAATTAAGAGGTTCAGGCAAAGCGTACTTGCCAATGCTTTCAAGGGCGAGCTGGTGCCACAGGACCCGGAGGATGAGCCAGCGAGCCTGCTGCTGGAGCACATCAGAGAGGAACGGAAGAAGAAGATGGGGAAGAACTACAGGGAGCCAGAGGCGGTGGGTGCGAGCGGGTTGCCGGAGATACCAGAAGGATGGGAGTGGACTGCATTAGAGATGATTGCTGAACAACGGTTAGGAAAAATGTTGGATGGCAACAAAAATGTTGGATTCCCTCACCCATATTTGGGAAACATTAATATTAGGTGGTTTGGTTTCGATTTAGAAAATTTAAAAACAATTAAAATAACAGAGGATGAGATTGAAAATATCTCGTTGAAAAAAGGTGATCTTGCAGTATGTGAAGGCGGCGAGCCAGGAAGAGCGGCTGTTTGGACTGAAAACAAGCCGATTGTGATTCAAAAAGCAATCCACAGAGTTCGACTTGAAAATGGAATGAATCCCTGGTTTATTGCCTATTATTTCTCAACAGAAGCTGATTCAAAACGATTAGAAAAATCCTTCACAGGTACCACAATCAAACATCTAACTGGTGTAAAAATACGGAGATATCCTATACCGCTCCCACCCTCCCCCGAGCAACACCGCATCGTCACCAAAATCGAGCAGCTCTTCGCCCTCGCCAACCATTTAGAACAATCCCTGGAGATTGCTCGCAAGCGCACCGACCGCCTGGAACAGTCCATCCTCGCCAAAGCGTTCCGGGGGGAACTGGTGCCCCAGGATCCGAACGACGAGCCGGCGAGTGTGCTGCTGGATAGGATACGGAGAGAGCGGGATAAGATAAAGATGACAAAGAGCGGCCGGAAGTGACATCATTAGTTTTTAATTATTAATTCCGCGAGCCAGTGATTGATTAATAGATTGGACTGAGGAAACAACAGGGATTTTTATTTTCTTCGAAAAGATTAATACTTCTTGGCCAAGGTATGATTTCGCAGCATTATATTGGAGATTGTACACAAATTTCTTAGTGTTTTTGTAACACCGAATAATTTCAGGGCAATTGTCATATGAAACTATCCAAGGTTTCTTTATCTGGTGTTGAATAATTTTAGCGATTTTATAATGGTCTTGCGGAGAGTAATGGCTATGATATAATTTCTGTGATTTGTTATAATACGGTGGATCACAATAAACTAGTGTATTAGGAGGAAGTCGCGGCAAATATTCTATTATGAATTTTTCTGCGTCCCAGTTCCGAATCTTGATGAAACGTTTCAGTCGGGCAATGCTTTCAATTCTACGTATTAGGTCATTTCTCGGAAAACGGGCGTCCATTTTCCATTCGCCATTTTGTTTCAAACCGCCAATAACCCCGCCAGATAAAATTCCGGAACGGTTACATCGATTCAAATAAAACATGGCATAACCTAGATCAAACCGATCTACATCTTCTTTTTCACGAAGTATTTCTCTTTGTTTCCGCCATTCTTCTATGCTTAGTGATGCTCTCGAAATTCGGTAACAGAATTCTTCTGTTTCCTTTAGGATCGAATGCCAAAAAGCATATACAGCTGGATCGATGTCATTTAAATGGATGCGAGACACCTGCCCCCTTAAAAGCAATTCTATTCCGACACCTGCCCCCCCGGCATATGGTTCAACATATTGTCCTCCAATTAGATTATTTTCTAGTAGAATTTCATTTATAAACGGAGAAATTTTCTGTTTGCCTCCAGGATAACGCAATGGTGTGTAATGATGGCCCATGAAGCACCCTATTTGTTGTTCATTTCCTCAAGTAATGGATAAATATTCCCGAAGAGTATAGCTATATCGTTCGGTTGTATCGAAAATGATGTGTTATGGACCAGATGGTTCATTGAAGTTACAGATAATATACCCTCTTTTTTCGATATTTCAGTGATTGCCCCATGAAGTTGTTTTACTTTGTCTTTGTCAGAGTTGTTTTTTGTGAGGTGTTTTGTGATATCCTTCAACAGTTGTGCTAGCGTTTTATCTTTGCCGTCAGCTTTTTTTATTTTTGGTCCGCCAGACGAGGCATAATCGTCGCAGTACGCTTTAGCTGATATCTCGAACATACTACGGAGTAGGAAACAAAACGAATGGGGATGTTTTTCAAGTTTTAATAATTTCATTTCATTTAATAATGTCACCAGTTTCTCTCTTCCCTTCCCTTTCGGAGTGAATAACCGTAACTTCAGATAAACAGCTCTTGGATCGTTAGATGCCACTGCATTACGACTTGAGGTTGATGTACTGCCAGTACCCGATGATGTTGTGCCTGGCGAGGTAGTTGATACGTTAGCTGTGGCGCCTTGTTTTTTCAATTTAATTCCATAAGGATCCCCAAAGAAAATATTCTTATCTCTGATTTCTTTAAATCGTAGATGTTGGACTCCGATGTTGTAAAGAATGGAATCCAAGGGGCGTTTGTTTTTCTTTGGGTAATCTTTTACGCATTCATCTAATGTTTTATATCCCAGCGGTTCAAATAACTTAGTTATCGCTTCGTCTAGAACCGTCAAAGGATAATCTCCACCCCAGCATTCAGCCTGGTTGCCAGTCAAGTTACGTCCACTTTTTAAATATTTTTCAAGCAAATCAAGACCAAGCTCTTTTTGCTTTCTTTGGTCCCTGTTAAACCGCGCCCTAGCTACAGAGGTCCATGTGTCTCTTCCGGCCTTTTCTCCTTTGGCGTGAATTAACGATATAATTCTATTGACTTTATCCGTCTCATTTTCTTTATAAATACTACAGGGAATGGATGAATTTTCTTCAACCCATGTAGCGGAAATGCTTTTTACTTTCTCAGCACAATCAGATGGTAAATCGATATCCTTTATTTGACCATGAATAATTTTTAATGCTGCGATCCTCCGATTTCCATCCTTCACAATGTTTTTACCATCCTTTTGTTGTAATACGATGATATTTTCCGAGGGATGATATCCGTCTTCGATTATACTGTCGAGTAGTGCCCAAAACCAATCCGCTCGGATAGATATCATAGCATTTATGGCGGTGACTTCATTATCTTGATGCGTCATTCTAAAATTATCTAAATCCATCGTTAATTCGTCAACCTTCATCGGTTTCATCTGTGGCATAACGTTTACCTCCCTTAATACGCCCATTTTAATGTTATGGAATTATCATTTTTCTCTATCGGATATCGATTCCACAGGGAAACCCTAACACCCTTCATGTTTATAATTTTGCTGTATTACAATATACCCACTATAATTTTAACGCCGCTTTTATAATCGATTCATCCAGATCAATCAGCCTGGCAGCCTCGGCGATATCCTTCGATGTTATTGCCCCCGTAAACTTTACGAGATCCTCCGGAGCCACCAAACCGCTTGCCAACAGCGCCCCGAGCTTTGCGCCGCCGAACAGAACCAAGCTAGTCGCGTCTGCGACGTCCTTGTGTTTCTTGTGGTCCACCGTTCTGCCAGGCAGGGATTTCACCTTCATCGCCAGCAGAACGTTCGGTTGGGGAATCCAGACCGTGCGCCCGAACTCCTGGCGCTCCACCCTATTCTTCGGGTCTAAAAACACATTCATGAGTAAGGGTTCGTCAATGGGATCGAAGCCGAACTTCTCCTTGAAGTCCTTGGGTATCCTGTCTACGATGAGGTCCACGTTCATCTGGAACAGTTCATATTGGGCCAGCGCCTTGGCCTTTTCCTCTGCCAATGTCTCACCGGTCGACAGGTTCACCTGCTTCTGGAGCCTGAAGCCGACCATGTTGAATCCCATCGACTCGAGCTTGCTCAGCACACGCGCCAGCGTGGTCTTTTCAAGTTCCGGGCGGTCCATGTGAAAACCGAGGTCTATGTCCATCGAGCCGATGTAGTCGCGGCCAGTGTTCTCTTTGTACTTCTCGTTGACTAGGAGAGAGACCGCCCAGCCACCAATCACCACGATAGGATCTTCGATGGACTTGACGACCTCCTCGAGGTGCCTTCGTGAGATGTCCGTTTCGGTTTTATCGTACATTCTTCGTCACCATCATGTCGTAGGCCTCGCGGCAGACGCCGCCCTCTCGTCTGAGGTCTAGTAGTAACTGAGGGGTGGATACGAGCCACAAGTCATTAACCTTCTGCTTTCCATACAACGTGGGCTCGTCCGCTATCATGAGCCGGAGGTTGCCCTTTCCAGTCAAACCATTACCCACAATCCTCTCCTTCCACAGGGGCAGGTCCTTCTTCAGGACGTAAGCGTCGACCCTTGAGACGAAGAGATAGTGGTTGATCAGGTTCTCGGCCTGGTAGGTGGTCACAGCATACTTCAAACCAGCTTCCCTGAGGAAATCCTTCGGCGAATTGACGAAGAAATCGAAGAATACCCGCACCCTGGCGATGGACTCCCAGTATTTGTAAGCAGCCTCGACGTCGACGACCTTGGTTCCCTTCGTGATGCCCTTCTTCTCCAGCTCGTTGAAGTATTCCTGAGTCCATGCGGTGGATATCTTCGCGAGTTTCGCCACTCTGTACTTGGTAAGCGAACCGCCTAGCTCGTTGAGAATGACCCTGAGAACCCGCTCCCGCTTCTCTCCGTGCATGATATGTCGGAAACCTCGTACCTTTATAAACCTTTCCGATATATCGGAATCGCCGCTTGTTTAAATACTATTCCGACATATTATTAAGTGCCAGCACATATATACAACACAACCATTTATATATCCGCGTCCCAATCATAGTTTTACACGCCAATAATGGGTGTATTCACTTTCGGTTTCCTCCCTTATCAGCATATATGTAGCAATATAGGCTCAGTCCTCCAACAAACCGCAAGCCATCTATCAACCTGCTTGCACCATCAGGGGGAGTCAGTAATGGGCCGGATAATCAAGGACATCGAGAAGCTTGAGCCAAAGTACGTGCCCGAGGAGCTGCCGCACAGGGAAGAGGAGCTCGGGAAGCTGAGAGAACTATACGGAGGCGTTCTGGATAGCAAGACGCCCAGGCACTCTTTCATCACAGGCAGGTGCGGCGCGGGGAAGACAGCGCTAGCGAAGCGGTTCTTCGCCCAGCTCGTGGAGGACGGGAAGAAGAAGGGCGTCCAGGTGGATTTGACCTTCGTGAACTGCAAGAACGAATCTACGGTGAGCTCGATAATGCAACGCATCGCCAGGGACGTTCTGGCCGAGCCTGGGAACAAGGCGGACCTGGGCACGATGACGAGGGCGCTGAAAGCGTGCGTCCTGAAGAGGAACTCAATCGTCTGCGTTATGATGGACGAGGCCGCTGTGCCGTTCCAGCGCGACAAGATGAAGGGAGACCAGCTCGTCTACAGCCTCACGAGGATAAACGAGGTGGTCCCCGGGCCGAGCATCTGCCTGTCGGTGTGCCTGGTGTCGAACGACGACGTGCTGGCGTTGATGCAGGAGTCAACGAAGAGCGCCTTCGGCAGGGGGAACGTGGTCCGTTTGGAGAGGTACTCGAGGACCGCACTTCAGGACATTCTCGTGCAGCGCGTCCAGCTGGCATTTCATTCCGGGGCTGCGTCGAAGGAGTGCCTGGAGATGATCGCGGACATCGCCTCGGGCACTGGGGACGCGAGGCACGCCCTCGAGCTGCTGCTGTTGTCGGGGCTGGCCGCGCAGACGCAGGGCTGCGACGAGATACTCCCCGAGCACGTGCGCGCGGCCGAGGCCGATGTACGCCCGTGGGTCACGGAGACGATGCTAGCGCAGCTCGGGAGGCACGAGCGCCTGATGCTGCTCGGAGCAGCGAGAATATTGAGAAAAGGCGCGTATGCGTCGTTAAAGGATGTCTACGAGGCGTACAGGCGCGAGTGCGAGGGGAAGGAGGTCGAGCCGCGGGGAGCGCTGCAAGCGAGGAAATACCTGGAGCGGCTGGAAACGGAGGGGCTGATAGAGACCAAGCGGGAAGGCGAAGGCCGGACGTCGAAGATAATGGTGACGATAAGCGCGGTGCCGACGGAGATGCTGGTGAAGAAGTTGGAGGAGCGGCATATTAGAGCAATAAACGAACATGTGTAGCCCTGGTTAATGCATATGCCAGGGATTACTTGGAGCCTAGTTCAATAATTTTTCTATCCCTCGCTTGAATCGCGTTAATAATATCTCCTCGTAACTGGACACAAAAGTTTCTTAAGTTAGTGGTGCAATTTTCTTTTATTATTTTATCCAACCGAGTTTCTGTCTCTTTCAATATAAAATATGTGATGAACTGAGTGTTGGTAACGTCTCTATAGATATTTTTAATAGAATCCTCGAGATCGTCAATCGCATGGATGGCTTCATTTGAATATTGAATATGTTTCGTTTTGTATTTCTCATGGTCAACCATCTTATGGAAATCCATAATCTTGTCAAAGATTATCTTTTGATATACGAGTTCCTCATTCTTCCGCATGAATTCATCAAGCCATTCTTGTATTTCTTGGGGCATACCTTTCTTATCGCCAGTGAAAATGTTTTGCGTATACTGGTTCACGAAACCTTTTATCTGGGATCTGTCCTCCGCCAATATTACAACCTCCTTGTCATGGGCTACAGCGTATCCGACCTCTTGATTGACCCACTGGTTTGTTCGGCCGAATTCATCCATTAATGTAATGACGACATCGGATTCCTCTATGGCGTATTTTATCGCTTTTGGAAAATGGTTTTGCACCTCGATATAGTTGAATCCTGGGAAATGGATCAATTCGATTTTCTGGCTCTTGCTCATCTCTGCCAGCTTTGAATGAACGGATAAGTATAGTTCACCGCTCTTCTCTGTGGCTGAATAGAATACCTTTATCATATTCTTCACCTCCGTTTCTTTATTTCATTCTGTCCCAATGGCATCCCTGGAATCCTTTTCTTCTCATTAATTAATTCATGTGTCATTGTATTCACTTTGTTTAATGCCAATTCGATTCTAGCCAGTCTACAGTTTATACATGTACAATCGGCTTCGATATCGAGTTGTCTCTTCATCGTTATCGCTATCACCAGATAACTTCTCGCGATATAAATGCTAGGTTAGAAAATTGCTATTACGATATTAAGAGTAAGTGTGAGGGGGGTGTGGGAAGAAGAGTTAAAAGAAAGGCTCGGGTTTGAGCCATTCAAAGAGACCCCTCACACTGATACCAGGATAGGCGAGGAAGGAGAAAAAGGTTTGCTCACACGTCCATCAACTCCCTCGGGGTGTAGATGCCCTTCGCAGCATCCACGTGCCTGCAGTGCCCTCGATAGAAGAACCCGACACACTCGCAGTGCCAGCGCCCTCCCGGCCTCGTGACTAGGTGGTTGTGCCCCGGCTGGCTGCGAGAAGGGATCAGGATTCCGTACTTCGTGATGCACGGAAGTCCTTCCGGGTGCCTCTCGCAGGGCTCGCAGGCGACGGCGTCATCGTTCATCGACTCACCCCAGCACGTAGGACCTGCCGCAGCTCCGGCAGCTCACGTCTGCGTAGTGGAGCCCGTCGCTCCACGTCTCGGAGCTCAGGACCGCGTCCCTGCTCCCGCAGTGCCTGCAAGTGTGCGCGTATTGGTTGAAATCAACCAGTTCCGGTAATGGCTTGCGTTCCTCTGCTTCCGCCCCTGTCTCTTGGACGCCCGGGGCGCAGGCGTCTACAGCGTCTTGCCGCAGTTTCTCACCGAGCGAAGCCAGGGAGAAACGGAGGCACAGAGCGAAGGGGCGAGAGGGAGAGGACAAGCCCGAGGGCAGGCGCGAGGGACCAGGAGCCTAGGCAGGATTGTAGGGCTGGGGGGGCACTCCTCATGGGTGAGCGGGTCTCCGACCAAGGCGACCCGCCACCCATCTTCACACGATGCGCGGCCCATCCCCCACGGGGGAGGGGGCGGTACCATCGCTGAGCGATGGGCGCAGGGGTGGGGGCTTTAGCGAGGCGATGCATCGCCGAGCGTCATGGAGCCTCGTGAGTGCCCCTGACGCGCATCAGGAGCGCCGCCAAAGAGCCCCGAGGGCAAAGGCCCAAATAGACGGATTTGCGTTGGAAACCCGCAGCGAAGACGTCATTTGCGCGTTTGTAGGGAACATCTTGTGGTGGACCTGAGGAGCGACGGAAGGTGGCGCCAATCATGATGGAATAAACCCTTCACTACGTTCCCTTCCGTAATCGACTATTTGACGAACCCTAAAGAATTATAAGTAACGTAATTGGCCTATATCAAATCGTTTTATAATTTTTATTATCCTTTAGTCTTGCGTACAATACAGATGTTCCAAGTTCTGCATATGAAAAATATTCTTCCAGAACCTCTGGAAATGTATTATTTACCTCGTTTTCTAAGGAGTGTATAGAATGTTGTTTTAATAATGAGATGGGCCATTTTCCAGCTTTAATGTTATCTGCCCTGGCAATGATCCAAGCGCAATCTAAATCGGGATATGATAGGACCGATATAATTGCGTGTTTGGGGTAGTCTCTCACTCCTTTTAAGTCCTCGGGTTTAATAGTAGCTAATGGACCCGACTGCGTCTTTACCTCAAAAGCGAATTCCTCGTTATTTTTCATGGCTATGATATCAGGCCTTCCGCACAATTGGAATATTCGAATTTGAAACTGTAATCGGCATAAGCTTAAGCCCACGAAAATTTGGCAAATTTTACCAAATTCATGCGCTCCATGTTTTTTCCAAAGTTTATCTAGCAGAGAGTATACTTTCGGATTCATTCTAAATCTTATTCTCCCTTCTTCGATATTTTAATTATTGGCCCTTCTTTATTCCATCCCTCGTATCTGAACGTAGTATATCCGTTCTGAGGTAAGAAGCCGAGTTCAACCACTTCTTTTAATTCGTCATCTTGAGTAGCTATTATTAACTGGCTTTCACAGGTCAAATCACTTAGTACCTTCACTAGGGATTTTTTATGCTCTTTATCGAGATTTTGAGACGGGTCGTCGAGAATGATAAACTTTAATCTACGGTCCAGCACAGAAGTTAATGATAAGAAAATTGACAAAGCGGCGCAGTTCATTTGTCCCGTGCTGAATCTAGTGCTTACAAGAGTTTCTTTACCCTCTGTATTATTAAATGCTCTTATACTATATGTGTTTTTTTGCACACCCTGGGCATTACGTTGGCCGATGTCGATCTTAAGGGAATTATAGTACGGATGACCGCATAAGGTACTATAATATTCTGATCTTTTGTTAGCACCTTTTTCCATGAATCCCCTGGCAAGATTAATTTGCGCGGTCGCAATTGCGTCAGAGAGTCTCTGCAATCGGGAATATAGCGCTGACATTTTCTCGATTTGGTCCTTGAGCGTCGTTATCTGGGAATCTTCTTCTGAAAAGGTTTCTTTCATTCTGCCGTATTCAGATTCTTTTTCCAACACTTTTACAATTGTTTTGCATAGTTCTGTGTCATCATCGATTCCCTGAAGAACATTATTCTTTTGAATAAGCGCATTCTCGGCTTTGTTTGATTCTATCTGAAGAGTTGATAAATTCTCATCTACCTCTTTCAAAAGTTGTTCGCCAGTAGATTTTGATTTTATTATTTCTGCTAAT
>DAIRED010000021.1:0-15552 GCA_036795795.1 Thermoplasmatota archaeon
GGGCGCTGGCGACCGTGAGCTCCGCCCCGCCGGCCAAGCAGGCGAGGTGAGCCCGTGCCGTCCGTCTCGATACGCGCGAAGCTCTTCTCCACCGAGAACCCTGGAACCGTGAAGAAGGCGGTGCGCTCCCTCTTTCCCGACTCGGACATCTGCGGCGGCGAGGCCCCCGACGGCGCGAAGCCCGGGGACATCGTCTGGAAGTCATCGAACCTCTCGCGCCTCGCCGAGGTCATCGCGAGCCACCGAATCCGCGACTCGGCGCGGGCAGTGCTGCTCCAGGGCGTCGATGGGAACGCGACCCGCTTCTTCCTGTCGAAACAGGCTGCGACTGAGGGCAAGGCCAGCTTCACCGACGGCACCTCGGTGCTCGGGGACATCGAAGTCACAATCGAGTCGGAAGACATCCTGTCCACAATCGATTCAATCGCCGCCTCGACGCGGGGTGGCGATCCGGACTCCGTGCGACGCGGAGGGGCGGAATGATTGGCGTCTCCCTTCCGAAGGAGTGCTTCCGGCCGTTCGGCGACGTGCTCTCCGACCTGCGCGGAAAGTTCGAGCTCTGGGAGGTCGTATCGGAGATGGAGCACGACGTGCGCCACGTCTCCGGCGCGATGGCCTCGTCGGAAATGGCGTACCAGGTCCACGCGCCTTTCAGCGACATGAACCCCGCGAGCCTCAACGTCCGCGCCAGGGAGTACGCAGTCAGCGCGCTGTCGGAGACGATACGGCGCTCCGCCGACGGGGGTGCGAAGGTCGTTACGGTGCACCCGGGCATCATTTCGCCGATGGGCTCGTACGCGAAGAGCAAGGTGCTTGAGGCGTCCATCGAAAGCCTCAAATCGCTGGCTCGCGTGGCCGAAGACAGCGGCGTGGCACTCGCAGTCGAGAACATGCCGAGCGGCTCGTGGGCTTTTCTCACGACCGCTGCAGAGTGCCAGAAGGTCTGCGCCGAGACGGGGCTCCCGCTCTGCTTCGATATCGGGCACGCGCACCTCGCGGGGCAGGAAAAGGATTTCTTCCAGATGGCTGAGCTCTTCGTCAACGTCCACGTCCACGACAACAACGGCGGCAGGGACGAGCACCTCACCGTCGGCGACGGGAAGTCGGACTTCGCGGGATTGAAGAGGGCGCTCGGCCGGTACAAGGGGAACGTCGTAATCGAGGGACGCAGCATCGAGAGCGCCGTCGAAAGTAAGAAGCGCTTGGAATCTCTGGGATTTGCCTGAGCATACTGTAGCGAGCGCCGTGGAGCGCAGGAAGCGGCTTGAAAAGATGGGATTTGTCTGAAGTCGGGTCTCACGATGGCGAGCGCCGTCGAAAGTACGAGGCACCTCGAGGCGGTTGGATTCTGATATCCGCCTCGCGAGCTCACGCTGGCTTATCAGAATTGATAACCACCCGTCGTTATCAGAAGCGATAACTTTAAATGCCAGCGCAGTTAGATTTATATGTTTTGCAAGGTGAATCTATTTATACGATACCAATCATATCATCAGATACTTGGGCCAAGGGGCGGCCAAGAGGTATCGATATGAGGGGTTTGACAAAGGTTTTGGCAGTGGGCATCGCAATGAGCTTCATGGTGGGCGCGTTCGCGCTCATGCCCGCGAATGCGGGCAACACGGAAAACGATTGGATGGTCGACATCGGCGCGGGAGTGCCCGCGACGGTGACGTTCTACGACGTCGAGTGGAGGCCGGACGGACGCTGGGCGATGTTCGTGGGAATGGACACGAATGCTCCAGCCCACGGTTGCGCTTGGGCGTACGACACGCAGACGGGCACCTGGGTCGAGAGCACCCCGGTCGGGGGCATCACCGATGGCCAGTCGTTGAATGCGGTCATGTGGGACCCGACCAACTCGTTCTTCGTGGTCGCCGGGGATGCATCATCCGCCGGCGAGTGGTTCTCAGCGCCGATTGCAGGTGCGATGAGCGCGTTCGCACACCCGGCCTCGTTCGCCAGCATGGTCATCAACGACCTATGCGTCGGACCCGGCACCACCATCTACGCTTGCGGCAGCAACCCTGGCGGGGTCGGAATACTGCTAGCTGCGGACCGGACGTCCTACGCTTCCGGTTGGACTTCGGTGGCTACGTCCGTCGAGTCGGCCAGCACCTACAACGCCATGATATACCGCGCAATCGACGACACCGTCTACCTGGTCGGCTCCTACAACGCCGGCTCCCTGAGCCTGGTTGACAAGGTCACGACCGGCGTCTGGTCGCCATTCGGGGTGGGCACGGGCATCCAGTGCGTCTACACCGACGTCATCGAGGCTTCCGGTACGATACGCGTGACCGCATCCGGCAGGGGCAGCGACGTCCCGGCCGTCTGGGAGGCCAACCTTCCGCTGGTCTCGACGTGGGTCGGAATCGCCAACCCGCCGCAGCTCGTCAACTTCAACGCTCTGGACATCGGCTACGCCGGCAAGATGATTTGCGTCGGCTCGATGTCTGGCAACGGCGTGATATACGACGGCGGCACCACGAAGAGGACGGACGACGCACTCCTTGCGGCGCACCCGCTCTTCGACGTTGCGTGCAGGCCGACGGGCATCCCGATGGCCTTGACAGCCGGTTCGTCGTTCAAATACTCGTACATGGCCGTCGACGGCGGAATAACCGTGAACACGGTCTACCCGCACATCGGCAGCCTCAACATGTACAACCAGAACTCCGCGGTCAGCGTCATCAACGGCGCGGTCGACGTAGACCCGGGCACCGACACCAACTGGTACACTGTATTCCTGCAGGGCTCGTACGACATCGTAGGAGGAGCAACTAATGTCGATACCGTGGATCTGTATCTCTGGCACGACGGCGGCTTTACCGACACCGACAACAGCGGCCTCATCGGCGCAGGCGGCAACCTCGGCGCGCACTTCAGGTGGACCCGTGGACCCGGATTCAGCATCGTGTGCCCGCTCACGGGCGAGTGGGACATTCGCCTCGGGGACTGCGGACAGGGCGACGCGGGAAATGCGTTCACAGTCGGCTTCGCCTTCGAGATGAACCAGCAGGTCTGGGCCGCGCTTGGCGCGACAACCGAGGGAGCGGGAGTCGTGTACGCTGGAGCCCAGGAGGACGACACGGGCGTGCCGGGCATCCCGCCGCTCAACGACGCCGACACGTGGGACATCAAGGCAGTGGCGACCGATTCGGTGCACTCTGCAGCCAGCCCAGGAACCTACGACGAGTTCGGCACTTACATGTTCACGTCGATGACGAGCGGCGGTCTGCCGGGCGCCGGCTACATCACGGGCAGCGGCGCACCGAACACGCCGAACGTGGCCCTCGGGCCGGTCGGCGACTGGACGTTCTCGGCGAACACCGATTACGACCTGTACGTGCACATCAGCGACCTGACGGATGGGACACAGTTCATCATGGCAACTGACATCGAGATACAGGGCGGCGAAATCGGCGCCTTCACGAACTTCCTCGGAGCTGGAGTCGGAAACGCCCAGTACCTCCTTGGAAACTCGGCTGCGGCGAACGGCGAAGGGGCGAGGCCCGACGGCATCACGACGACCACGACCGACGGCGCGACAGACGGAGCGGGCGGCGGTTCGGCGGTCACGTGGCGCTGCGACATACCAGGAGTCGCTGAATCGTCCTACACCGGCACGATAACCTACGTGCTGGAGCACGACCCGTAAGCTGGAGTGGCAAGTTCGCGTGCGAACTTGAAGAGGCTCCCGCAGGGGACTCAAAACCCTTCTTCCCTTTCCTTTTCGTTTTTCATCTCATTCCAATTTCCAGCCGCCCTCACTACTTATTTATATCCGCGCGCGCATCATGCCTTCAGAGGGGTTTCAATGGGGCTCGCAAGGTTCTCGGCGCTGTGCGTGGCGGTGGCGATGGTTTTCTCGAGCGCAGTGTCAATCACGTCCGTCCGGGCGGTGGACACCAGCAACGCGTGGTTCACGCCAATCAACGGAGACCCGGGGATGGAGTTTTACGACGCCGAATGGGGACCCGACGGCGGTCACGCGCTCTGGGTCGGCTACGACGGGGCGAACGGGCGTGGCACATCCTGGTGGTACAACCCGCTCGACGACGGATGGCACGACGTTTCCGTCACGACGGGCGAGGCCGACGGGCTCATGTTCGAGAGCGTCGAATTCTGGAACGACCGGATGGTCGTGATGGGAGAATGCGGCGTGACGGGCGCGTGGTTTTACACGGACCCGTCCACGAACGTGCTCGTCGCTAGCACGGACGCAGACCTGGTCGGCGCGCAGATTTACGACCTAACATCCATCGGCGGCACCATGTTCGCCGCGGGGCAGTCCGCCGGCGGATACGCGCTGACCTGGTTCAACAACGGCACGGGCTGGGCGACAGGTTGGGGCGACGCAACCAAATCGGATTCCAAGTATTACGGCATGGACTGGTACGCATGGGGTCCCGACGTCGTGGTCTACATGGCCGGCTCTTACGACGACGGTGGCACAACCAGGGGCCTCATGCAGGCGTACAACGTCACGCCGATGTCCATGAGCACCATCTCCGAAACCATCGAGCTCGCCTTCACCGACATAGAGCTGGACAGTTCTGTACCCGAGTCGCCGAGGTTCCTCCTGACCGCATCGCAGCGCGGGCCAGGCACTTACGGCATCTACGCCGCGGAGACGAGCGGCGGGCCGACCTTCCACCACCTTGTGGGATACGGGACTATACCGACGGTCGACGGCCTCCAGGGCATCGACGTCGACCAGTACGGCACGGCCGTCGCCGTCGGCTCGAACCCGACGCACGGCGTCGTTTACAATCTCTGGAGGACTGGCCTCAAGACGACGGTCCTCATCCGGAGCGACACGTCCGGATTTTTCGCGGGGAACCACTTCAAGGATGTGAGGATACGCCCCTACGGCGTGCAGATGGCCCTGACCGTCGGCAGCTCGTTCCGGTACTCGTACACCTCGGTGACGGCCCCGATTCAGGTCGACACCTCCGTGCCTCACATCAGCTACATCCACCTCTTCGCCGGGGACGACGTCGGGACGAGCAGGATGAACTCCCAGATTGACGTCGACGCCGGGGTTGGAACGACGTACTACACGCTCTCGGTATGCTTCTGGAACAGCCTGGGAATCGACCACGTGGAAGAGTGCGACGTGTGGATGTGGTACGACATGGGCCTCATCAACGCGGACAGGCCAGGGGCCTTCGACGACGCTGCGCTCGCCAACCAGCGCATGCGCTTCTCGGCCACCAACGGCGGCCCGGCTCCGGCGCTCGATTTCCCGCTGACGGGCGAGACGACGCTCACGGTCAGCACGTGGGAGGAGTCCCTGACGTACGCCTGGGTCAACCTCACCTTCGTCCCGCACGAGCAGGTCCGATGGGCCGACAGCGTCGCGGGCGCTTGGAACCAGGGAGCCGCGACCGACCGCAGGTACGACGGCCTCGCGCCGTTCGGCGTGTGGAACGCGGAGGACCAGAGCGACAACTCCGGCTACGCCCCGCTGGACGAGATGAACACCTGGGACATCAAGGTCCAGATTCAGGATGACGCCACCGTCACCAACTACGCCCAAGCCTACGACGAATTCGGGTTTTTCAAGTACACCTACCTCGGCTCCGAGAACATCGCCAACGGCGGCAGCGTCTACGGCTCCGGGGCGCCGAACGTGCCCAACGTTGCGCTGGCTCCGTCGAACGTCGACGTCACGTTCTGCGCCAACTGCCCGTACAGCCTAGGCGTCACACTGCACTCGGTCCTGGACGGAGTGGCGACGGCGGATTTCATTCCCAGCGAGAACATCGCCCTACAGGGGGGCGACCTGGCCGCGACCGCTTTCGGAGCCGCACCAAGCACGCAATATCTGATTGGCGGCGGCCCCCTCCAGGAGTCGCTCGGAAGCGGCACGACAACGACCACGAGCTCCTATGACGGAAACGCGGATTCGGACGCCGTCTTCTGGTGGTGCGACATCCCGGCGGTCGCAGAGGACCAGTACGTCGCGCAGATAACCTGGGCGATAAACAACTGAGCTCTCCGCGGGCGGGAAATGGTCCGGGGAATCGGCCGGCTCAGGCCTCAGCAGGCAACGCATTTACGGCGATGTTGGTCGCGTATTCGCGCGCGCACGCACACACGCAACCTATATATAGGGACGCGCCCATTGAGAATCGAGGGGCAGTTTGCAAGGGGCTTTCAAGGTTTCGCTAGTAATTGCCATTTCGCTCATGACGGTCACGTCCGTCCTGGTCCTGCCAGGCGGGACGAGGGGGGCGGACACGTCCGACGAGCCGCTGACTGCGATAGCAGGGGCTCCACCGGCCACTTTCTACGACGTGGCGTGGAACTTCGACGGCACAGCTGCGGTCTTCGTGGGCTGGGATACAGGCGGCACGGGAACCGGATGCCTGTACTGGTACGACCCGGCAGATGGAACCTGGGAATACCTGTTCCACAACGGAGGGGTCGACGACCCTCACTCCGACACCGTGATGACCGTCGCCTGGGACCACTACAACTCGGAGTTCGTGGCCCTTGGAATATGCGAGTCGAACGGTTACTGGTACAGCATCGACGCCGACAGAAATTTGTACGAGGCGATGGATGCCGAACTGGCGAACGTTGAAGGGCACGACCTCATCTTCGACTCGTACAACAACCGGATGCTCTGCGCGGGATTCAAGTCATCTCCATATGGGGCCACATGCTTCGCCTACTCGGTTACGACGCACGACTGGACGATCCTGTTCTACAACGGCGACGAAGAGTCCAGCTTTACAGGCGTGGCAATCGACCCTATGACCCAGTACGTTTACGCCGTGGGCACTAACTACCCCTCGATGTGGGGTCTCTACTACCGCTGGGCCGGGACGCTCGAATGGGTCGGCCAGTACGGATACGGGAGCGAGTACGGCGACCTTCTGTTCTCGGATATAGTCTGGCACCAGTCGACCGGCGCCATGGTCCTCAGCGTCGAGGCCAGAGCGTCTGGCGAACCGGGGATACTGTACGCGTACGGCCCCGACTACAACGTCCTCAACAGGCTCGGCGAGGAGTGGGAATGGCAGATGCACTACCAAGAGATGGCAGTGGACTCCTCGGGCACGATAATCGCCGTCGGTTACGCCGATTACTCCCCCAGCATCTACGGTCGCGTGTACACGGTGTGGCGCGACTCCTACACTGGCTCGTGGCACATCGCGCAGACGAGCATCGACGGCGCGTACATGCTTGGCCACGATTTCAGCTCCGTCTCCATCCGTCCCGCCCGCATCCCGATGGCCCTCATCGCCGGCAGCGCCTTCGTCTACCATTACACCTCCGCGGATTCCGGGGTCCAGGTCAACGTCGTCGCCCCGCACATCAACTTCATCGACGTCTACGGCGCCGGGACCTCGACCAGCTACGTTAACAGCCCGGTCGACATCGACGACGGCTCCAACACCGTCGGGTACGACGTCACACTCAGCGCATACCACTCCGCCGGGCAGGGCTACATCACGAACGTCGAGTTGAGCCTCTGGCGCGACACCGGCGCCTCGGAGTCGATGCCGGCGGGCTTCACCGACGCGGGCTATGGCAACACGAGGGCCAGGTACGTCTGGAACCGCGGCTCGCCCGACAGCTGGTCCGTGATTTGCCCGACGATAACTGGCACGGAGGAGATAACCCTCGTGCCGGCGCAGTGCTCGCGCGTCGACGAGGTGGACGGCCAGAACGTGACCATCAAGTTCCGCGTCTACTTCCACCAGCAAGCCCGGGCCGCGCTCGGGCCGTTCACGGAGGGCACGGGCGTGCGGAACGCCAATCAGCAGCTGACCTCCGCATTCAACGACCTCAACAGCTGGAACCTCTGGATGCACGTTCTGGACACGGGCGGCGCCGTCGACTATGCGTACGACGAGTTCGGCATGTACCAGTACACCTACATCGGCGCCTCCGGTCTGCCTGGCGGCGGGGCAATTTCCGGCTCGGGCGCGCCCGGCCTGACCATCAACCTGAACCCAGCGGGGGACATCACGTACTCGGCCAACTGCCCGTACCGCCTCAGCGGCGCGGTGACGGACCTCACAGGCCAGAACCTCTTCGGCACGATACCCGCCACGGCGTTCACCGTGCTGGGTGGCAACCTCGGCATAACAACGATAACGGGGGCCGCCGTCCCGGTCTACTTCTACGGTTCGGCAGTGCCGAGCTACCAGAGCCCGCAGGAATACGGGCGCACAACGACGACGAGCTCAGGCGACTTCAACCCAGACTCAGACCAGGTCACATGGTACTGCACGATACCGGCAGCGCTGGAAGACCGCTACGTCGGGACGATAACCTACGCCATAGGCCACGGATAGGAGGGATAAGATGGACGACTCTTCGCCCGCCAGATGGCCCCGGAACCTCGGGGCGATTCTCCTAGTGGTAGCGATGGTCGCCTCGGGAATCCCGGCCATCAAGGTCGCAGGCATCGGCACCGGCACCGAGCCGTTCCTGCCGATTGCCACCGCGCCCGCCTACACCTTCAGCGACTTCGCCTGGGCCGACAACGGCACAGCGGGCCTTGCCGTCGGCAACGCCAGCGGAAACGGGCGAGTCTACCGTTACACCCCCCGGGACGGGGCTTGGACGCCGGTCATCACGTCGGCTGTCGACGCGTACAACGGCGTGGACTACCTTCCAGGCTTAGGATATTCCGAGGGTTTCGAGACCGGCGCGGCGGGCTGGACATTCAAGAACTGGATGGGCTCCCTCGCCTGGCACAGGGTGATACCGACGACCCTGCCGACCCCCCAGTCGCGCCCCCATGAAGCGGCGCACGGCGGCACGTACGACCTGTGGTTCGGGAACGATTTAACCGGCGACTACAGCGATGGGGGGAGCATCGTCCGCGGGAGCGCGGTCTCGCCGAAGATAATGCTTTCCGGCGCCTACACTTCGATAAGCCTCGACTTCTGGCACTGGTGGGAGACCGAGGCAGGGGGCGGCTACGACAAGAGGCAGCTCTACATCAAGGAGACCACCAGCACAACGTGGGGGCTGCTCCAGCAGTGGACGACCGGCTACGAGCCGTACTCGAAGACGTCCATCGACCTGACCGCATGGAAGGGGCAGACAATCCAGCTCAACTTCACCTTCGATTCCGGCAGCGACGGTTCCGTGAACAATTACTGCGGCTGGCACGTCGACGATATCTCCGTCAGCGCGCCTGGAGTCTTCGTCTACGTCGGCACGACCGCGGGAGGCGCGACCGCCTACACGACCGATGGTTACTCCGGCGTCTCATCGATGGGCGTCGTGACGCCGTTCCGGGACGTGGCCTGCGACAACGTCGGCAGGTTCCTCGCCGTTGGGAACAGCGGCAACGCATACTATTTCAACGGGAGCGCGTGGATTGGAATATCCGGAGCCATGGCTACCGACACTCTCACGGCCGTGGACTACAACGGCACCCATTACTTCGTCGTGGGCCACACGATGGGTGGCGTGGGCATATCTTACTACATCGCCGACGACGAGCTCGCGGCGGGGCGAACCACCTTCCACACGATACCCGGCGCACCGGCGGCGAAGCTGTGGGGCGTCGACTGGAGCAACAACGCGATGTCCGAGGGCGGAACAGGGGCCGGCGCCGCCGCAGCCACCGGAAATGTGTACGGTTTCGGGAACCCCGAGCAATGGAGTCGCATCGGCACGGTCAGCGCCCCTGACGGCAGGTACCGGCATGCGATGTGCTTCGACAGTTCGACGGACACCCTGGTCATGTTCGGCGGCACAGTCCTGGGCGTCTATTCGAGCGACACGTGGGAGTACAGCCGGTCAACGGGGAACTGGAATCTCATCACCCCCACGGGCTCTGTCCCGCCTGTCAGGCACAGCGCGAGCATGGTCTTCGACTCGACCCTCCAGGCGAGCGTGCTCTACGGGGGGAGTTACACCGGCGGGTACCGTGCCGACACATGGCTTTACTACTCGGGGAACAACACCTGGTTCAACGCGACCAGGGCGGGCTACCCGCCGGCGCGCGGGCAGCACGCGATGGCCTACGACCCATCATACGGCCGCGTCGTCATGTTCGGAGGCTACGACGGAGCCAGCTATCGAGAGGATACGTGGGTGTGGCTGAGCAGCACGAGGACATGGTCGAACGTGACGCCGGGGCTCAGCCCGTCGAAGCGCGGCGGGGCGTCGACGGCGTGGGACGACGCGCACGGCCGAGCCATCCTTTTCGGCGGGAACAACGGCACCTCTAACTCCCAGACGTGGGCGTTCGACACCGGCGCCAACAGCTGGACCCTAAGAGGGACTGGCCCGATAACCCCTAGGAGCTATGCGGCGATGGCTTATGACTCGGTTGACGATGTGCACGTGCTCTTCGGCGGCTCCTACGCAGGCTATCTGAGGGACACCTGGATTTACGATTACGACACAAACCTGTGGACTGCCGCAGACTCCCATGCCACGCCGCCCGAACGGTACGCTCACACGATGGCATACGACCAGGACAACAACAGGTTCCTGATGTTCGGAGGGTGGAACACTGGAGGGTATTTGAACGACCTGTGGCGATTCTCCCTGAAGAGCCCGTGGTTCGGCGCCGCCGACGGCACGAACGGCGAAAGCTTCTACGACGTGGAATACGGCCGGGACGGCCAGGAAGCCCTGATGGTCGGCCACGACCCCGACACGAGCGTCGCGGTGATTTACAAATGGTCCAACGTAGGCGGCCAGGGCGGGATAAGCAAGCTCCTGCAGCCGTTGGATGCCGAGCTCGACGACCACATTATCTACGATGTCGAATACAATCCCGCGGACGCTTCCAACTCCGCAATCGCCGTCGGCGCGTCGGCCTTCGCCATATGGCCCAGCAACGTACAGACCAGCAGCGTCACGGTCGACGTCATCTACTCCCACGTCGCCTACCTTGACGTGTACGACGCCGGCACTTCGACGAGCCGACTCAACTCGCAGGTCGACGTCGACCCGGGGACCAACATGGTCCAGTACGATTTGGTCGTGAGGGCGTGGAACGTCCTCGGGCAGGCGAACATCCAGGTCGTGGACGCGTACGCCTACTACGATTTCGGCGCGGCGGAGACCGAGCCGGTGCCCTTCGACCTCGCTGGGTATGAGAACACGAGGATGCACTTCCGCTGGACGCGCGGGGGATTGCCGGCGTTCGAGATGATATATCCTGGAGCGGCCTCCGACTACGAGACGACGTTTATAACGGGCTCTTGCACGGCTGTCGACGACGTCGACGGCTTCAACGTCACGCTGCGGTTCCGCTTCTCGCCCCACCAGCAGATACGACACGCCAACGGGTGGGAGCCCTTCGCCCCCTTGCCGTTCGTCGAGCCGGCAGGAAGCAGGTACGGCGGCAACGCGATTGAGGGGCAATCGGCTTTCTCGGCCCTGAACGCCCTGGACACGTGGAACGTCCACATCGGCGTCACCGACAATGGCGGCAACACCGCCCACGCGTACGATGAGTTCGGGACATTCATGTACACCTACGTCGGGACCGCCGGCCTGCCTGGCGGCGGCAGTGTCTACGGTTCGGGCCCGCCGAGCACTTCTATAATGCTCTCTCCATCGGACCAGGACGTCACGTGCTGCTCCAATACGCTCTACAAGATGCACGTCACGGTGACGGACCTCGTCGGCGTATCCACTCTGGTCGTCATCCCCAAGACGGCCCTGTCCATCGAGGGCGGCTACCAGCACCCTGCGGTGGCCTTCGACGCCATCGGGACGCCGATTTACATCATCGGGACGTCTGGCGTCTGGGCGCAGCCGCAGGACGAGATGAGGACGACAACCACCTCGACATCGGACTGGAACTTGGACGTGGACTACGTCATATGGTATTGCTCGATTCCGGCCGTTCCCGAGGACCGGTACCTCGGCACGGCGGTCTACTCGGTGGTGCACACATGACGAACCGCAACTCGCTCGCGAAGCTCGCGGCCCTGCTGGTCGCAACGAGCATGCTCGTTGGCGCGCTCGCGTACGTCCCGTATGCGCGGGCGGCGGACACGCCGAACGAGTGGTTCGAGGAGATGGCACTTCCCATCGGCCCGTCGGACGCTGACTTCTACGACGTGGAGTGGACGCCGGACGGCGATTGGGCGCTTTGGGTCGGCAGCAATTACATGACTGGTTACGCGTGCGCCTGGTGGTACGAGCTGGCGACGGACGCCTGGCTGGAAGCCGTGTGCATCGACGAAGCCCCGGGCATATACCCAATCGGCGTCGAGTCATACGAATTCCACACCGTCTGTTACATGCCTTCCCATCCATCCTTCAACGAATGCTACCTGGTCATGGGCGATGACAGCGATGGCTTCGGTGCGTGCTATTTCATTGACGTCGCCCTAAAGGGCCAGCTGATAGAGCAGCACATGGGGGCGGTCGAGGACTTCAACGCCTACGGTTCTGTCTACGACTCATCGACGAACAGCGTCATCGTCGTCGGCGGCGACTATTACGGCGCGCACGCCTTCAGATACTTCGTCGGCAGCGAGGACTTCGGGCCAGGGCCTCTTTGCTCCGACACGTCCGACACGGCGAACGTCTGGTTCGACGTCGCGCTGGATGACAGCCAGAGCCCGGCGGACTACTACTTCGTCGGCAAGCACGACCACCAGCCTACGAGAGGCGGCGGCGGAGCAGGAATCTACACACCGACCCCGGATTACCAGATGTGGGATTCTTCGGCGGGCACTTTAATCGCGATAGGCCTGCCGATGGGGTTCGATTTCCTGACATGCATCGAGTGGGAAAGCATGGGAGAGTACATGGTGATGGCTGGCTCGAGCAGCTCCGGTGCTGCGATTCTCTACAGGCTCGTCAAATCGGGCACCACCCGCTACGACGCGTTCTACGAGATACAGGACACCCTCGACGAGACATCGATGATATGGGACCTGAATTTCGACGACGACGGCAAGGGCGTCGCCGTGGGAGACTGGACGGATGAGTCCTACATAGGATACGCCCTCATCGCCGACATATGGTTCGACGGAATCGACTACACCGTCGTGCAGAGGAGCGACGCCTCCGCGATGTTCATGGGCGATTCGCTGAACGGCGTCGACATAGTGCCCTCCGGCAACCCGGTCGCCCTCCTGGCAGGCAGCGCATACAAGTACCACTACACCGCAGCCAGCTCCAACATCCAGATAGACACCCTCTTCCCGCACATCGACTACATCGACCTCTACGATGCGGGCACGACGACGAGCCGCCTCAACGGTCAGGTCGACGTGGACCCGGGCGACGATTCGACGATGTACGACCTCACCGTTCGCGCCTGGCACAACTCCGGGAAGGAGAACCTGATATCGGCGGATGTCTATATGTGGTACGACTGGGGTGGCGAGGGCTTCCCGGCCGCGCCGTTCGACTCGATGGGGACCGAGAACTCGAGGATACACCTTCGCTGGACCCGAGGGATGTCGGACACATTCCAAAGGATAATCAACTACGGCGGCTCGAACGAGGCAGCGCTCGACGTGGCGAACAGCGTGCGCGTCGACGACCCCGGTTCGGACAACATCACCCTCACGTTCCGTTTCGTGCCGCACCAGCAGATACGAAGCGCCTCTGGCCAGGGAGGCCTCGCCTTCCCATTCTTCGAACCTCCGGGCGACATGTACGGCACGGGCGCGAGCGAGCAGCAGTCCAATCCCGCCGCGCTGAACGCCATCAACTCCTGGAACATCAGGGTAGACGTCGTGGACACGGGGTCCGCGGTCGCTTCCGCATACGACGAGTTCGGAGTCTACAAGTACACCTATCTAGGAACGTCTGGCCTGCCTGGCGGCGGCAACGTTATTGGGTCCGGGCCGCCGAACACGGTGGCGACGCTCTCCCCGACGGCGGATGTGACGTACTCGGCCAACTGCCCATACCAGCTCACCGTCTCCGGGACCGACTTGACCGGGCAGCTCTACGGCGGAACGATAACGGCGGACCTCCTCGGCGTCACGGGCGGGCAGATAGGCGGCACGCAGTACTTCACCGGGGTCGGAGCCCCGATATACCTGTGGGGCGACGACGCGCCGATGACGTACCAGCAGCCGTTGGATATGTACACGACGACCACCACCTCGTCGCCAGGCGGGTGGCAGGTAACGTTCTACTGCGACATCCCGGGCGTTGCCGAGGATTATTACAGAGGGACATTGACGTATTCACTATTGCATGGACCGTGAGGAGGGAAGAAAATGAAAGCCAAAATAGCGGCATTGTGCCTGTGCGCGGCGATGTTGACTGTGAGCCTGTACGCTGTCGCGCCGGCGAGGGCTCTCGACACGCAGAACACCTGGTTCGTCGACATACGCGGGGGGATCTCACCGCCCATGACGACCACGTTCTACGACGTAGACTGGACGCCGGACGGAAAGTATGCGATGTTCGTCGGCGCAGACAGCGGCATCGGCGTCGCATGGTGGTACGACCCGTCGAAAACGGGCGACGCCGCGTGGACGCAAGCGCTCCTGGTTTCCCCCTCGGCCACCCAGTTCAAATGCGTCGAATGGGATTCGATAGGCTTGAGGTTCATCATCATAGGGGACGCTATTTCGGGGTACTGGTACTACGTCAACCTACCCGGAGCTGGTCTCGTCGAGATGGGGCCGGACGCCGACCTGCAGTCGGTCGGTCCGTACATCGAGGACATGACGTTCGTCTCGGGGACGATATATGCCGCTGGGCGGATGGCGATAATGGGATACGTCTTCGCCTTCGACTGCACCTCCTGGGACTGGACACTAGTGGCGGGCTCGACGATCTCCAACGCCAACTGGTACGCTATCGAGTACTACCCTTCCAACGGCAGGATATACTGCGCCGGCTCCGACGGCGGCTCGAACGGCGTCTACGCCTCCTACTCCCTGCCGTCCGGACCGTACACCATCCACTCGACGCCATCGTCGATGATTTACACGGACATGGCCCTTGATACCTTCGACTACGACCGGATGATACTGACCACCAAGAACCGCGCCTTGAACCCGGACGCGATATACGAGGCGTCCGGCACGGATCTCGAGAGCGTCGTCCCGCTTTACCAGCTGCCGACGGAGTATCACCTCAACGCCATCGAAATCCAGGCCGACGGATTCGCAGTCGCCGTTGGGCAGGACTCTGGGACGGGCAACGGCCTCGTGTACGACATATGGTGGACGGGAGCGACGACCTCCGTGATGAAGCGCAGCGTCACCGCGCCGCCGTTCTCCGGCCAGAACTTCCAGGGCGTCTCGATTCGACCGACCGGCGTCCAGATGGCGCTCGTCGCCGGAAGCTCGTTCAAGTACTCCTACACCTCCGTCGTCGGGCCGATACAGGTCGACACGGGCGTGCCGCACTTCAACTACATCGACATCTACCCCCTCGGCGGGACGCTGGCCAACAGCTTCATCAACGGCCAGACCGACGTGGACATCGGCGATTCGATGACCCAGTACGTCCTCCAGGCCGAGATATACGACCCGCTCGGGTGGGACCGGATGACGACGCTCGAAGCGTGGCTCTGGTACGACTTCATGGCGACGAACACCGACCTGCCGATTTCGATGGGCGCGG
>DAIRED010000022.1:0-15534 GCA_036795795.1 Thermoplasmatota archaeon
CCCCCTGGTGATTCTATCTGATAGATTCGGGCGCATTTTATTAGCTCGCGGCGTTTCCGGGCTTTCCCGGCTCTTCCGACCTTCCCCGCGCGTCCTCGCGCCTGCCGTGGCCTTCAGACGCTCTGTAGGCCTCGGCGCGGCGTTCCTTGAGGGCTTCGCACTTCAGCTCCACCTTGCGCCTCAGCTCCTCGTAGAGCGCCTCCGCGACCTCGTCGGCGTTGTTGTCCGTGACGACCGCGCACTCGGTCATCTCGACCCTCGTGGACTCGAAGTTCCCCAGGTTGACTGTCCTGCCGAAGCTCACCCGGACCTCCTTCACGAACATACGACACCTCCGAGCGCAGCGGCCTGCAGGCGCATCATTCGGCGGTACTCAAGGTGCTCCAATAGAACCCCGACGTGCCAGCACGAGCGCTTGAAGTAGAAGCCTGGGCATGTGCATCTGACCTGGCTGCCCTGCAGCTCGACCGTGTGGCGCACGTCGGGGTAGGTCGTGGATGGGACGCGCAGCTTCATGAGGCCGCCCCCTGGACTCGGTGGAGACGCCCGAAACGGTCCCTGGTAAGGTATCCCTGGTCTACCATGACCTCGACGTATTCCTCCAAGACACCGGCGACGTCCCTTCCTACGCCCAGCTCCGCCTTCGCCAGCGCCACGACGTCTTCAGCGGGTCGCCCTTCGCAGAGCTCGAATAACCATACCCTGAACCGCATCACAGCGGGTGCCTGGGAAAACATCAGCCCAAGCTCTGTCCGCATCGCCTCACGCACATCCGGCGTCAACTCGAACGCTTTCATGCGAAACAAGGGTGCTGATGTAATATAAACGGTTTCGTTATATCGGAGCCTGAAAAAAGTGATAAACATATGCCAGCAAACCGGAAAGGTTTCCGGAAAGAATGTCAATAAACCTACGTTTCAATCTTATGTACGATGCAGTTAATCAGATATTAATACTTTAATCAGTATATCCTCCAGGGTGATACAATGCCGGTTGGTAGAGACCTGAAAGAATACAGTGATGACGAGATAAAAACGTGGCTGAAGAAGAAAGGACTGGAACCAGGAATTGTGAGGAATACAAAGGAAGGAATCCAGTTCGTGGAGAAGGGAGGAAACGAGAAAGTGGCACCGACGGACTGGGATACATTCTTCAGAATTATGAAAAAGAAGAAGCTGGCAGTCTACGGAACAAAGGAAGGGTGGATGAAGATAATGCGGAGGAAATAAAGGCCATCCATCTGGCCAGTATTTATTGCCGGTAAGTGGATGGGGGTTCCGAGTAGAAATGGATCACAGAACATACGTACTGAAACATACGAAGGAACTAGACGAAGTTCTTCGCATCATGCACGGTACTCCCAACCACAACAACAAGGAAGATCCCCTCGATGAACTCTTTTTTATTCTGCTTTCAAGGCGAACAAGAAATCGTGGATACGAGAAGGTGTACGAGAAATTAAAATCCGAGTACCCATCGTGGACCAAATTAGCAAAGGCTCCAGAAAAGAAAATATATGCAATAGTGAAAAAGGCTGGTCTTGGTAAAAAACGTGCGACAGAAATAAAGTATAACCTGAAAAAGATACATGATAAATTCGGAGCCTACTCGTTAAAACGACTGAGAAAATGGAATGATAATAGAACACTGGAATTCCTCACATCGTTGAAGGGGATAGGTCCCAAAAGCGCTTACTGCATAATGATGTATTCCCTGAAGAGAAAGGTCTTTCCTGCGGATACGCATGTAATCCGGATATGCAAAAGGCTGGGAATCATCAATAAAAAGTTAAATCACAAGGCATCTCAGAAAGAACTTGCAGATATCTTTCCTGAAAGAATCCGGTATTCTTTGCATGTGAACATGGTAAGCCATGGACGTAGTATCTGCAGATCGATTAATCCGAAATGTTCCTCATGTTTGATTAAAGGTTTCTGTTATAGCATCCGTACTGGCCAGAAACGGAATGCAAAGAAACCAGGTATTCTCGATATCTTTGCAGGTGCTGGGGGGATGAGTCTCGGATTCGAGAAATCCGGATTCGACCTTGTAGCGGCTATTGAATTGAACGAGCACGCATGTACGACACTCCTGCACAACAGACCCGATTTACCTGCAAAGTGTGTCATCAACCAGATGGTTCAGAATGTTGAACCAGAAACATTCAAGGATAAATGCATCCAAGTGATTGTTGCTGGACCACCATGTCAGGAATTTTCCAAGGTCCGCAAGAATGGTTTCGGCGAATTCGGACGCAAGGAACTCTACAAGGAAGTGTTGCGATTTGTTGCCGTTATAAAGCCTATGTTCGTGGTGATCGAGAATGTTCCCGGGATGGATAGTGACGCCAACAAGAAATATGTAGATCGGGTCGAGCACGGACTTATGAAGCATGGATACTTGGTCCGAATGGAGCGGGTTCAAGCGAACAGGTACGGGATACCGCAGAATCGTCTCAGGATTTTCTTCATAGCCAGACGCATACTGGATGGCGCTTTGGAAGAAGCAGAGGATTCTCTCGATCGTATATGGGACAGAATCAAGAAAGCGGAGGTCGAAAAACCAGTCACGTTTAAACAAGGGATTTCTGGACTTCCACGACTCCCGCCAGGTAGTGGGGTCGATGTCGCGAGAGATACCGTTCAAGGTCGTCGCTCGAATTATGTTTCAGCAGTTGGCGGAAATGGGGGTTTGATTTACAATCATACAAGCCGAAAACATAATCCACGAGATCTCGAAGCTTATCAAATCCTCGAAGAGGGTGAGAATGCACGCGATCTCTACGGGAAGAGACCGGACTTAATGCCATACTCTCTTGACAATTTTCCAACAAAGTTTTATAAGATCAAAAGCAAAGCTCCAGCTCCAACGATAGTGGCTCATCTGAAGAAGGATGCCAATTCATTCATCAATCCATTTGATAATCGTGGAATTTCACCACGAGAGGCTGCAAGATTGCAAGCTTTCCCCGATTGGTACCGGTTTTTCGGGTCGTTTGGGCTGCAATTTGAACAAATAGGAAATGCAGTACCTCCGATGCTCGCTGAGATTGTTGGCACGTCTATCAGGGCTGAAATGTATTCGGTGAAAAACCGGCCGAGCTGATACAATGAGTGAAATTGAAGATTTTGAAATAGTTGACCCGGACCCAGCAGCCATGATCGAGTCGATGCGATCGTACGGTTATACTCCTGAGACTGCTCTAGCGGATCTCATCGATAATTGTATAACTGCTAGAAGTAAAAATGTCTGGTTAACATTCCATTGGGCAGGAAGAGCTTCGTACATTTCTATACTGGATGATGGAATCGGAATGGACGAGACGAGGTTGAGAGATGCCATGCGTCCAGGAAGCCGAAATCCATTAGAGGAACGTGAAGCTCATGATATGGGGCGTTTTGGTCTCGGCTTGAAGACGGCATCATTCTCACAATGCCGGATTCTTACTGTCGCATCGCGCAAGAACGGTCTACCTCGCAAGATTCGACGATGGGATTTAGATCATGTATCCCGCGTCGGTCGCTGGGAGTTACTAAGGAATCCTCTCCCCGAATCGGAGCAGAAAATTGCTATGCTGGATGATATGCCATGTGGAACAATTGTACTATGGGAAAACATTGATCGAATTGTAGGAGACGAAGGTGCCGAGGACGAAAATGCCCATAGAAGATTTGATAAATTGATCACTCAGGTGAAGGTTCATCTCGGAATGGTTTTTCATAGATATCTAGATACTTCTCAAAACAGATTGCGAATCTACTTAAATGGTACTGATCCTGAACATACAATACAACCATGGGATCCTTTCATGTCAAGACATAGTGTCACAATCAAATCTCCTGTCGAAAGAATTCGATTCGGTCATCATTATATTGAGGTACAGGGCCATATACTACCGCATAAAGACAAATTGACGCCTGAAGAATTTGAGACAGGGAATGGTCCAGTAGGCTGGAACGCTCAGCAGGGATTCTATGTTTATAGGAACGAAAGGCTTCTAGTGCCTGGCAGCTGGCTGAATCTGGGTCGTGAAAGAATGTGGACAAAAGACGACCATTTCCGATTGGCAAGAATACGGCTAGATCTACCTAATTCGATGGATTCCGATTGGCAAATAGACATTAAAAAGTCAACAGCTAGACCACCGCCATACGTGCGGGCACGGATCATCGATCTTGCGGAGGATATCAGAACAAGAGCGCGAGATGTTTTTGTCCACCGTGGTGACTATGGCTCCCGTCCCGCGCTATCAACGATGGAACGTATTTGGAAGGCTGAGGAGAGGAATGGTAGGCGGGTGTACAAGATTGATAGACGTCATCCTCTTGTGAAAGATGTTGTCAATGCTAATATTAATAAAGAACCAGTAAAAGCCTTACTTTCGGTAATCGAGGAGACGGTACCGGTTGAAAAGATATGGTTGGATTCCTCTGAAGAGAAAATCAATCATGTGCGTCCATTCCAAGATATACCGGAGGAAATGGAGAGAGTGGCTATCCAAATGTATCAAGCTTTGGTTAGACAATGCCGGATAAATCCAAGCGAGGCAAAGAATAGGATTATGTGCATGGAAGCATTCCGTGATTACAGAGATCGGATTGCAGAAATGGATATGGAAGGAGAGAATTAAATGACAAACCCGTATTTGACCGCTAGAATACTTGCCCAGACAATAATTAGCCACAGTATGCGGTCTGCTGAGGAACCTTTGACTTCTGGTAGAATCAGAGAAGTAGTAGATCAGGTTTGTAGTATGAACCCAGAATGGAGTTCATCGTTGGACAGAGCTATGTTGGCTAGGGAACTGGAGACCATGTTCAACACATGGATTGGAAATATACGCACTCTTGATGCCAATTCCGATCAACATCAACCCTGGCTTCACCTGAAGAAAATGCAGATTTCATGGAGATACTGGCAGAGGTATGAACAACTCCTCAGAGACAAAGGCTGGGCAGAGAGAACTCTAAGAAAGCTAGATGAGATGACCGATCATACCCTAGAAAGAATAGAAGACCCCGCACGTGCTGGTCCCTGGGATATACGAGGATTGGTTGTCGGTCAAGTGCAATCTGGAAAAACATCAAACTACATCGGCCTTATAAACAAGGCAGTAGATGCTGGATATAAGGTCATCATTGTTCTTGCGGGCCCATACAACAATCTACGGGCACAGACCCAGCTCCGTGTTGATGAAGGATTTCTTGGATATGATAGCCGAAGATACATCCAAGGTTCGGGAGCCATCCCGTGTATTGGGGTTGGCCACATCGATCCAAGTGTTCCGAGACCTAATACAGGAACAAACAGCACGGAAGGGGGCGATTTCAAGCTTGATGTCTCGAGAAGTTTCAACATCAACCCAGGCAATGACTCGTTGTTATTCGTAGTTAAAAAGGAAAGAAGAATATTAAACCAAATAATTACCTGGGTAGATGGAGCTGCTACAAGCCGTACCGAGGATGGGAGAAATATCGTTACTGGAGTTCCGCTTCTTGTTATCGATGATGAATGCGATTACGGTTCGATAGACACACGCATTGGCGCTATCGATGAATTCGGAAATCCGGATCCAGAACACGATCCGACAATAATAAATTCATTAGTCAGGAAAATTCTATATAAATTTGAAAAGAGCGTCTATCTGGGATATACCGCCACACCATTTGCCAATATCTTTATTCACGAAGCTGCAAGAACTACCGAGGAAGGCGACGACCTATTTCCTAGGAATTTTATTACCTGCTTACCTTCACCCACAAACTACATAGGTCCCTCAAGGGTCTTTGGAATTGATGAGGATTACGATCCAGAAGAGGATGAAGAGGTCGATTTGCCATTGGTCAGGGAGGTTACCGATCATGCAGATACAATGAGCCTTAAGGAAACTCATGGATGGATGCCGCCCAAACACAGGATTGATCATATACCAAGATACAACGGTGAGAACACGGTCCCACCATCGTTGAGGGAAGCTCTGCACTGCTTTATCCTGTCGTGTGCTGCACGAAAAGCGAGGGGACAGACCACGGCCCACAATTCAATGTTAATACATATTCCACGATACACTGCAGTTCAAGAGAGAATAAAGGATCAAATTGAAGAGGAAATTGGAGCTATTCGGAGACGGTTGGATGGTGGCGATAGCACCTCTGTGGAACAATTATTAACTATTCTGAAAAGGTTATGGGACGAAGATTACCGGATCGTGACCGAGCAGTTTCACCAGGAGGAGTTCCCATTAATGGCATGGACGCTTATAGAACCATATATTCATACAGTTGTAAAAACAATACAAATCCGCCATATCACTGGTTATTCAACAGATATACTGGATTACGATGCATACCATGAGACTGGTATTAATCTTATTGTGATCGGTGGAGACAAACTGTCAAGGGGATTAACACTCGAGGGTCTGACTATAGGTTATTTTTTAAGACCAACCAGAATGTACGATACATTAATGCAGATGGGCCGATGGTTCGGATATCGCCCAGGATACCTGGATCTCTGCCGCTTGTACACACGACCAGACATCATCGACTGGTATCGTAAGATTGCTCATGCCGATGAAGAATTACGCCGGGAATTCAATCACATGACCTTGGTCGGCGGAACCCCAATAGATTATGGTTTTCGCGTAAGAGTTCATCCCGAGTTGGCGGTTACATCACCAATTAAAATGAGAAATGCCAGCAAAGTTTCGTACTCGTATAGTGCTTGTGTAAATGTAACAACAGTATTTCACAGAGATAATGCGAATATCGAGAGAAACTATGCTAGATTCGTGAAATTACTTGAAATGCTTGATAGAAGCGGAGCCAACAAAACTTCGAATCCAGAACGCAGACGTTCGAATGGTTTTAATAAGAAATGGAAAGGAAGTACATTGTGGGAAAATGTGGAGAGTGATATTGTTATTGAATTTCTGAAAGGTATATCCACGTATCCATCAGCGATTCGGGTAAATGGCAACCGCATGGGTGATTATATCGAGCATGCTAATAGGAATGGTTTCTTAATTCGGTGGAGTGTTGTTGTACTCAGTGGGAAAGGCGCCATTTTTAAAATCCCCGTTCTGGGAGAGCATTCAACTAATGTAAGAGGATGGGATAAAACCATCCCGGAGAACCAACAAGATACCTATCCGACGTTTACCGTAAAAACCGTAATGAGCCCTCCAGATGAAACTATCGATTTAACTGATGAAGAGTATGATTTGGCGTTTGATTTATCCTTGGCGTATTTCCGGACAAGTGGAGATGAGGCAAAAGGGATAAAAGAACCTGAGAGACCATATGGTGATTATATCCGTGAAAAAAGGAACAACCAGAGGGGTCTTTTACTGATATATCCACTTGATCCAAAGTGGATAAAACCAGCGGACGGTGTTGGATTACCATTAATTGGATTGACATTAAGTTTTCCGAAGATTCCAAAAGAGTATGACACAAATGTTACATACGTTGTCAACAACACCGAATTACAACAGGAATTCGGGTGAATTCATGGTACCAGACGTCATGAAAATATGGAAAGAGCTATCGCAAGTAGCTGCTAGTGCTGAAGGATTCGAATGCCGTCGAATCCTACCCAATGCAGCATGCGATATTTTCGTCGCTATAAGAAAACCTGAAAATATTCCCTGCCTGTTACTAGAGATCAAGTCGACCAGCATCGAACCCGAAATGGTATATCCTGAATCTAAGGGGTTTCTAGTATGGCCTTCCGCGATCGAGCATGGTGCGCAAGGACGAATCCGGCTGGTGCTCGAAATGAGAAATTCACGATTTGATAAAATATTTTCCGTGCTTGTTACAGATGTCATGGATGCACTGGCCGAAGAAAAAGATGAAAAGAAATGCATTCATGAAATGATAAACCGTTTAATCCTATGGCAAACATTTCTGGAGAAATGTGGTCCAGATGGGTTGAATGAAATAGACCAGCAAGGTTTATACGGCGAACTTTTTTTCCTTAGAACGATCCTATTGAACCATATTCCATTATCGAAAGCTGTCAACTCATGGGTTGGTCCATCAGGTGCAAACCAGGATTTCATTATTGGGACAGATGCTATCGAGGTGAAAACTAGCATCGCTGCATCACCAAAATCGATTCATATATCGAATATTAGACAACTGGATACCAGGAATATTGGAAGGTTGTTATTGGCCTTTTTAGCTTTGGATAAAAGACCAGGTAACGAGAGGACATTGCCATTACTTATAGATGGTATCAGATCTTTATTGGTAGATGATATAAATGCGTTAAATACATTCGACGAGCGACTTCGGGAAGCTGGGTACATTGATTTTCATAGAGAGATGTATAACCGAACTAGTTACACACCTAGATATCAAAATTATTACCGTGTAGAGAATGATTTTCCAAGATTATTGGAGGGAAGCCTTCCAAATGGTGTGGAAGATGTCAAGTATTCAATAACAATAGCTGCATGCTCCCCATATAGAATCCAGGAAACCCAGCTGATCGAAATCATTAAGGATGGACATCAATGACAGAAGAACGAGAGATCACTAATTTCATTGAATTATTCAACGGGGAAGTCATAGATGAATGTAGAGGGGGGTCAGGAGGTGAAAGATCATCTCCCGATTTTAAAGAAAATGCATTCACCAAAATTTTTACGGAAAACCTTAAGGAAAATGGAATAATAGAGGATGCTGAATGCTGCTATATTTGTAAGACCACGGGAAAAGGCAATGTCAAGGCTAATGGGTATTATTACGACGAAAATACAAACCAATTAACTCTACTTCTATCGCTTATGAGCGATACAAATTCGAAGGTGCCGACCCCATCAGAAATCGCACAATTGTCCAAGCAACCTGTAAGATTATTCTGGCTTGCGATTACGGATGAGGGCATTTATAAAGATCTGGAACCATCATCCAGTGAATTCTCCATGATGCAACGGATCTACCAATTAAAAGAAGAGATTAAATCGGTACGTATTCTGATCCTCATCGAGGGAATCGTGGACGGGATGGACAAATTAAATAAAATCAAGGCAGTCAAGGAGGATCGTATCAAATTTAAATTTGATATCTATGATTTGAGACGTCTCTATCGCGTAACGGCAAGCGATGAGCGATTCGAGGATATTCAAATTGATTTGGCAACTCAATTTGGTACTTCACTGAAGTGTATTCATGAAAAATCTATCAATGATTCATATGAAACCTACATCACGGTCTTTCCAGCCAAAATATTGAACGATATTTACGATGATTATGGTGATCAGTTACTTGAGCTGAATGTCAGATCGTATCTACAGGCGAAGACAAAGGTGAATAAAGGAATTCGCAATACCCTTAATGAACATCCAGAATGGTTTTTAGCATACAATAACGGAATTACTATAGTCGCAACCAAGGTTGCCACTAGTAACAACCATGACGGAAATCTTCAACTTACCTCAATTACCGGTATGCAGATAGTGAACGGCGCTCAGACTGTTGCATCGATACACCGCGCAATAACTGTTGACAACATTCCAAATATCTCCGGAGTAAATGTGCTGGCAAAAATAACAACAGTAGACCCAAAATTACTGAATATGGTCGTACCAAATATCTCCCTTTATTCGAACAGCCAGAATAAAATCAGTGAAGCTGATTTTACATCAAACCATCCATTCCATATTAAAATCGAGATCCTGTCAGGTAGCATCTGGGTTCCGGGCCAACAGAGTCGCTGGTTTTATGAACGGGCGCGCGGTCAATATCAGGTGGCAAAGGCCAAAGAGGGTACCGAGGCTCTAAGAAGAAGATTCGAAGAAAAGTGCCCAAGAAAACAGATGTTCACCAAAACCGATCTAGCGAAATACGTCAATAGCTGGCTATTACTACCACACATTGTAAGTAGGGGTGCACAAAAAAATTATGTGTATTACATGTCATTTCACAACGACAAATATGGTAGAGATTGGCTTCCGGAGAAGGATTATTACCTGGAACTTATCGGTAAAGCCATACTTTTCAGAGAAACCGATAGAATGGCCGCAGAGTTGAGGATTCCAGCCCTCAAGGCCAATGTCGTGACATACACGATTGCCTACCTTCGTTGGAGAACGCAAGGCAGGATTGATTTCAAGAAGATATGGGACATTCAAAAATTATCCTCGGCCCTGGAGGAAACACTTAGAAGCTGGATTCCTCAGATTCACCAGAAGATCGTGGAAAGCGCTGGAGACCGAAATCATGGCGAATGGTGCAAGAATGCCGAATGCTGGGAAACAGTGAAACTAATGAATCTAAACATTTCGGATAGTTTTAACGAAGAAATAAACGTTAATCAACCATTACCGACAGTAGGACGTGAGGAGGAAAGGAATGCAGAGTCCCTAACTTCCCAGGATAGAGAAAATATTGCTCTGGTCATCAAAATTGATGCGGAGACTCTATTTAAGGTGCAACAGTGGGGGGCGAAAAACCAATCCCTTGCCAGTTGGCAACTGGGAATCCTCCATACACTGCAGGGGTATGCTACCAAGGGATGGAGTAAAGTGCCATCAAAGGCTCAGGCAAGACATGTTGTTGATATCATGAAGAAGGTAGTGGTTGAATCGGATATTAAGGTTGAAGGATTCAATTAGGGGCATCTTCAGAAAATGCTAATTGTTTCGACTCAGCTGAGCCGAAGCACTTTCGGTTCCCTCCCCAATGAACGTATATCAACTGATATAAGTTTAGGCTCCAAATAGAACGCAAGCCATTACAACCAACTGCTTGCACTCGAAGGGGGAGCCAGACATGGGTAGAATCATCAGGGACATGGAGAAGCTAGACCTGAACTACGTACCAGGGGAACTGCCGCACAGGGAGGGGGAGTTGAAATCTCTCCAGGAGCTGTACGGAAACGTGCTCGCGAACGGTCGACCGCAGCACGCGTTGATTGCCGGGAAGATCGGCAGCGGGAAGACCGTGCTTGCCAGGCGCTTCTTCGACGGGCTGACGGACCAGGCAAGGAAGAATGGCATCCAGGTGGACCTCAGCTTCGTCAACTGCAAGGGATCCTTCACCGCCACGGAGGTGATGAAGGACGTGCTTACCAACCTGGCAGTGCAGCCCGGAGGCAAGCAGCCCATCAGCAGCATGGCCAGGATGCTCAAGGATTTCATCGGCAAGCGAAACTCGGTGCTGTTCGTTGTTCTGGACGAGATCCACGTGCCTCTGAAGCACGACAACAGCAGGGCCGACCACCTCATCTACTGTCTTGCGAGAATCAACGAGGCACTGAAAGGCCCCCAGGTCTCCGTCTCGCTGTGCCTGATTTCCAGCAGGGACGTCCTCTCGATGCTGGAAGGCTCGACAAGGGGGATATTCAACAGGCACAACATCGTGAACCTGGAGAAGTACGGTGGAAATGCCCTGAAGGACATACTCGTCCAGCGGGTGGAGATGGCTTTCCATCCCGGAGCGGCCTCCGAAGAATGCCTGGACCTCATCGCAGACATCGCGGCTGGCAGTGGCGACGCCAGGTACGCCATCGAGATGCTGTACATGGCTGGAATGGCAGCGGAGTGCGGGAACTCCGAGATAGTCATGCCGGAGCACATCAGGATGGCGAAGGCGGAGATACAGCCTCACATCACGAACAAGATGCTCGAGGAGCTCGGGGACCACGAGCGCCTTCTGCTTCTGGGAATCGCCAGGATGCTGAAGAAGGCCGAGTACGTCGAGTTCGGGGGAGCCCTGACAGCCTACAAGGTTGAGTGCGAGGGGAGGGATTTGAACCCGAAGAAGAAGACCCAGGTCAGGACTCTCCTCGACGGACTGCACAGGATCGGGCTGGTGAACGTCAGGAAGGCCGGGCGGGGGAGAACCGCCAGGATGCTGGTGGCGATAGAGGACGCGCCAGTGGAGAGAATAATCGAATCGCTGGAGCGGGGGGCGCACCCGTGACGCCGTCATCCTTTTCTACTCTCAGGGCATCATCGTTGGAGGGAGAACTTGAGCCCGTTCAAGCCGAAGTTTGAGTACACGCGCAGGATCGTGCGCAACCTGACGGAGATTTCCGAGGCCAGGGGGGTAGTGCTCAGCGCCAGGCTCGTGCCAAAATGGGAGGTCGCGCTCCGCAGGGACGCGCTGCTGAGGACGGCGCACCACTCCACCGCCATAGAGGGGAATCCGCTCAGCCTCAAGGACGTCACCGCGCTTGCCGAGGGGCGGCGCGTGATGGCGACGAGGAAGGCGCAGCGCGAGGTCCTGAACTACATCGAAGCCCTGGACCGGGTGCCGGAGTTCGCAGGGAAGAAGAAGCTCGCCCGGAAGGACTTACTAGCTATCCACGGAATCGTGAGCAAGGACACGCTCGACGACCCGGAAGACGAGGGACGCTTCAGGCGCAGGCAGGTCGTCGTCGGCAACAGGGTGACCGGAGAGATCACCTTCACGCCACCACCCACGGAGAGGGTGCCCGAGCTGGTGGACGAGTTCCTGGTATGGTTCGACTCGGAAGAGGCGCGGGAAATTGACCCGGTCGTCCTGGCGGGGGTGACCCATTACTGGCTCGTCTGGATACATCCGTTCGCCGACGGCAACGGAAGGACCGCGCGGGTGATGGCCACCCTTGCGCTCTACAGGCGCGGTTTCGACGTGAAGCGGTTCTTCGCCCTGGACGACTACTACGACCAGGACCGGCGGAGCTACTACGCCGCGCTGAGGAACGTCGACCAGGAAACGCTGAACCTAACTGGATGGCTGGAGTACTTCACCGACGGCGTGTCGGTGAGCATCAAGGCCGTCAGGGACAGGGTCATCGGCATCAGCAGGGACATCAAGGTTCTGAAGCAGCGGGGACAGATAGCCCTCACGGACAGGCAGATGAAGATCGTGGAGCACATGGTCGAGAAAGGCAGGACCACGAACCGCGAGGTGAGGGAGATGTTCGGCCTTTCGAACAGGGCAGCACTCGACGAGATTGAGAAACTGATCGGGCTGGGCGTGGTGAAGGTGACGGGCAAGGGGCGCAACGTGCAGTACGTTCTGGCGTAGTCACTTCACGATTAGGTTCACGATTAGGTTCACGATTAATATATATGTTGGGGCGCTGGAGAAGCTATGCTAGGTGTATGGCCCCGCTTCTTTCATGACAACCATCTATCGAGTTCTTTGGAAAGAGGGTTGGGGTTATTTCTCAACACGAGACTGTGAAATCCATCCGTGTCTTTCTCTCGCTGGGAAAGGTAGATGGCGATTTTACTGGCAGAGGATATCGCTCCGAAAATGACAAGGGTGCATTCGACACCGGGATAACGTTCCCTGATGCGGCGTAGCGTTTCAACTTCCTTGTCAATCTCCTTTCTTCCGCTGGTCAGGTATATTTTTATCTGGATAATTGAAACCAGTTTGTCATTGTTGTAAATCACGATGTCAGGGTAGTATCGTTTCTTATCCAGATTGACAGGAGTGCTCTGCCCGATTCTAATGATTCCACTCTTGGAAACGAACTCGAATAGATCATGCGTGACGCGGACCTTCTCGAAATCCCCTCCCAATCGGTGGTAGAGTGCCCTGAACAACAAATACTCAGACAGGCCAGTGAACCCGTTGGCGTTGCCTTTGAATTCCTTCAAATCGCAAAAGAAGCGATAGTAGAGATCTGCCATCTCGTCGCACGTGATGGTTTTCCAGCTTTTCGCAAGATACTCGTCGAGGTCAGATAGAAATTTGTGACCGATATCCTGCCCTTTCTCAACCATGCAGCAGAGATAACCTTGGTCGCAAATCAATCTTTGCACTGGGTGCAAGTGTTCGCGAGGTTCCCAAGGGCTCAGATGCTTTTCGAACCTATTCCGAGATTTCGCTTCCGTATGCCCAGATAAGGAAATCGATTACCTTCACGTCGGAAATTTTACTCTTCTCAATCCTGAACTCCTTTCTAAAGTCTGAAACCAAAGCCAGTAGCTTTGCATTGGTGATAAAAACATCCTTGTAAACCGTGCATAATTCATCATATTTTCCCAGCGCTTTGGTGATTTTAGCATCAGCATCCTTAGTCGGCTCGTTGTAATATTTGATGCCAGTAAATGAACTCACATATTTATCATAAATCGGTCTTTCATTGTCGAGTGTGTGGATTAGTTTCGTGGCAAAGCTAAGTTGAATAGATTTTTTCTTCTTCAAGGTTTCAAGATCATAGAGAGCAAGAAGTATGGTTTTTAATTCCGTCTGGTTGTTGGAGAGTGATTTAAAATACTGTGTTTTTTGTTCAGGAGACAAACCAGCGTTATCTAGCCGATAAAACGATCTAAACACAAATTGAAAAACATGGTTACTGGCAACATCTCCCTTTAGATGTTCGTCCCGGATGAATAAATAAACTGGCACGCTTTCGCGCAAGCTGTTCCAGAGTTCCTTTTTATCAACACACGAAAGCCTATCGATATTCTGTTTGATTAAATCCTTGTCAATCATGGTGCTCAGGTTCCTTGATGTGAATCCTCATCAATCCTAAAATCCTTTCCGTTCTTCGCCAGGTATTCCTCGCCCTCCGGCGTCATCTCGATGACCAGCCTGGACGCGCGCCCCTCGATTCCTATAGATTTGCAGCCCATCTTCTTCACCGATAGAAGTCCATCAGCCTTGAATCGGTTGAGGAAGACCGTGAACTGCTCCGCGCCCTTGGGGGCGACACCCTTCGCCTTGCACTTCTGGACATAACGCTCTTTCACGTCGTTGGCCAGGAGGAACTTTCTGTCCTTCGAGAGCTCCTTCACGGATTCGAGGATGAAGACGTTGCGCTGCACGAGGCTGGAGCTGGGTTTCTTGCCTTTCCGCGCTTTTGGTTGAGTGGCTTCATTCTTTTCAGCGGCCTTCGGTGGCGCAATGGGCTCAGATGCTTCAGTTGGCTGGGAGGTGGGTTTCGCCGGAGCCATTCCCAGCTTTCTATCCAGCTTATCGTGCAGCTCCGCAAGCTTCGCGGAGATCTCGCCCAGCGTGGTTTCGAGCCGCTTCACCGATTGGTGCAGCTCAAGTGAATGTCCCTGTCCTCGACCGGCTCCCGGTTGATTACCGCGCTCGTTCGGTCGCCCCCCCTGGTAATTACCTGGCATCTGGCGGTCCTCGATTCTGATAAGCCCTTTCTCGATCCTCTCGAACGCCTGAAGTCCTCGCTCCGTGATTCTATAAATATCGATGTCGGCTGGCGCTCCCTGGCGGAAACCCGTCGTCCTGTTCTTCTCCATGAGGCCGGAACCTACCAGGGAGCTGAGCGCGAAGTTGATTGCGTCGTAGCCCTGGCCCGTCTCCTTGCGCACGAAGCCCGGTGTGAAGGTTCCGCCTCGGTCGCCGCTATTGTACTGGTATCTGGCGAGGCTGATAATCTTCGATTCCAATTGAGTGACGGTTTCGATTGCGCTGAACGCCATTGCGAAGGCTCCCCCTGACGGCTAGATGATTATGCATGTCCGGTATTAAACGTTCTCTCCATCGTTGGATTGATGGATGGAATAAGCCGAGGGGGGGGTGTGGGAAGAAGAGTTAAAACAAAGGCTCGTGTTCG
>DAIRED010000023.1:0-14940 GCA_036795795.1 Thermoplasmatota archaeon
AGCCAAGGGCCAAGAGGGAGCGCAGGGAGCGGCCGAAGAAGGAGGCCGAACCCAGGCCGGAGGCACCGAAGACCGAGCAGCCCAAGCCCCAAGAAAAACCGGCCGCTGCCGAGGTGCCCAAGCCGGAGCCGAAAAAGCCAGAGGAGCCGAAGAAGGCTCCCGAGACGAAACCGGCTGCCGAGCAGCCAAAGCCCGCAGCCGAACCCCGAGCGGAACCGAAGAAGCCGGAAGAGCCAAAGAAAATCGCGGAGGTGAAGGCCGATGGCTCTGCTTAAGATCAAGGACATCAGGGCGCTGACACCGGAAGAGCTGAAGGCGAAGCTCGTCGAGCTCAAGAACGACCTGATGTACGAGCGAGGCGTGGCGTCGATGGGCGGCGCGCCTGCGAACCCGGGCAAGATTCGTGCCCTCAGGACGAACATAGCCAGGCTCAAGACGATTGAAAGGGAGGCAAAGAAGTAATGGCTGGAATCTGTTCGACCTGTGGCCTTCCGGAAGAGCTCTGCATGTGCGAGGAGATAGCCCGCGAGCAGCAGCAGATCAGGATTTACTCCGACAAGCGGCGATACGGCAAGACGGTCACCGTCGTCGAGGGGTTCAACGTCACCGAGATAGACGTGGACGACCTCGCGCGGAAGCTCAAGACGAAGTGCGCAGCGGGCGGAACGGTGAAGGACGGGAAGATAGAGCTCCAGGGCGAGCACCGCAAGAAGGTGCAGAAGGCCTTGGAGGACATGGGATTCCCCGTTGAGGTGAAGTAGGTGAACGGATTGGACTCGAGGCAGGTGGCGAGGCGGGAGCTCATCGGGCTCAAGGTCAGGGTCACCGGTCATCCGGACCCGACCGTGGCCGGCGCCGCGGGGCTCGTCGTCGACGAGACGATGAACACTCTGTCGGTCGAGGGCGGCGGGAAGACGCGCCGCTTCCAGAAGAAAGGGGGAACGTTCGAGTTCCTCGTCGACGGCCAGGCCGTCAGTTTGAGCGGTAACGATATAGCATTCAGGCCAGAGGACAGGACCAAAAAGGCTGGGTGAGCAAATGGACGAAAAAGAGCAGACAGTCACGGTGGCGGAGGCGAAGCCGGCGGCGAGCCAGGCCGACCTCGCTGCCAAGCAGGCGAAGAAGCAGGCCAAGAAACAGGCCAAGGCGGACGAGTCACAGGTCTTGACCAAGGCGACGGTCAGGAAGACCTTGACGAAGGCCAGGAACATCGGCATCGACGTGCCGCTGCCCACGGTGGGCTGCGACGACGACGACTGCCCGTTCCACGGGACGCTCCGCGTGAGAGGGGCCATCCTGGAGGGCACCGTCGTCTCGGAGAAGATGAACCGGACGGTCGTCGTCAGGCGCGAGTACATGCATTTCCTGCCGAAGTTCGAGAGGCTGGAGAAGCGCACGAGCAAGCACCGCGCGCACAGCCCGCCGTGCCTCGGCACCAAGGCCGGAGACATCGTGACGATAATGGAGTGCAGGCCGCTGAGCAAGACGGTCGCATTCGTCGTCGTGCAGAAGAAGAGCGGGGTGTGAGGCGCGATGAAGGGATTGGCTGGAAAGCAGACCCGAGGGATACCCAAGGGGGCGCGCGTGGACTGCATAGACAACACCGGCGCGAAGATAGTCGAGGTCATGGACGTGCCGCGCTATCACAGCAAGCTCAGGCGCACGCCGACGGCGGCGCTGGGCGACCTAGTCATGGTCACGGTCAAGAGGGGAACGCCGGAGATGAGGAAGCAGATATTCCGTGCGGTCCTCGTCAGGCAGCGCAGGCCGTTCCGCAGGGCGGACGGGACGATGGTGCAGTTCGAGGACAACGCCGTCGTGCTCGTGACGGACACGGGCGAGACGAAGGGCTCGGAGATAAAGGGACCAGTGTCCCGCGAGGCCGCCGAGAGGTGGCCGATGATTGCCTCCAAGGCCTCCACGATAATCTGAGGTGAAAACGATGACTTCCACGATTCCAAAGAAGCAGAGAAAGGCGAACTACGAGGCCGCGACGCACACGCGCCGGAAGATGATGTCCTCGCACCTCTCGCCCGAGCTCAGGCAGAAGTACGACATCAGGGCGCTCCCCGTAAGGAAGGGGGACGTCGTGAAGATAATGCGCGGCAACCGCCCGCGGCCAGGCCGCGACGAGTGGAACGCGAAGAACGCCATCCGCGGAAAGGAGGGGCGCGTCACGGACGTGTTCAGGCGCGACCTGAAGATAGCCATCGAGGGCATCAACATCAGGAAGGCCGACAACTCCGAGGTCGCCCGCAAGATCCATCCATCCGCAGTCATGATTGTCAGGCTCGACCTAACGGACCCGAAGAGACGGGCAAAGGTCGAGGCCAAGATTTCCAAACCGGAGGGAGCGCAATGAGCCTTCACATGAAGAGGCTGACCACGCCGAAGTCGTGGGGCATGGAGAAGAAGACCGCCTACTGGGCGCCGAAGCCGTCGCCTGGCCCGCACGCCACCGAGGACGGAGTGCCGCTCACCGTCGTCCTGAGGGACATGGTGCAGTGCTGCGACACCGCCCGAGAGGCGAAGCGCATCATCGGCGCCAGGGAGGTCCTGATCGACGGGAAGATAACGACGGACCCGAAGCGATCGCTTGGCCTCATGGACGTCCTGACCCTCCCGAAGACGAAGGAAAACTGGAGGATGTTGATCGACCGCCGGGCGAAGCTCAGGCTCGTGCGCGTCGGCGAGGACGAGGCCAAGTGGAAGCTCGCCAGGATTGAGCGCAAGACGACCGTGAAGACCGGCAAGTGCCAGATAACCCTCCACGACGGCCGCAACATCCTGATGGACAAGAGCCAGTACAAGACCGGCGACGTCCTGAAGATAGAGGTCCCGTCGCAGAAGGTCCTCGGGAAGTACCCGCTGGAGAAGGGCTACGCCGCCCTTGTGACCGCAGGCTCGCACGTCGGAGAGGTGCGCAAGGTCAAGGGCTACATCGTCTCCCACAACCCGAAATCCAACATGGTGGAGTTCGAGGACGGCGGCTCGACGGTCAAGGAGAACGTCTTCGTAGTCGGCAAGGACGCGCCGGACGTGAAACTACCTGAGGTGAGCGTGCTATGAGTTCCGGCAAGATGCGCGTAATAAAGGTCGATAAAATCGTCATCAACATCGGCGTCGGCGAGTCGGGCGAGCGCCTGGTCAAGGCCCAGAAGGTCCTTACCATGCTGACGACCCGCAAGCCGGTCGAGACGATATCGAAGACGACGAACAAGGATCTGAACATCAGGAAGGACCAGCCGATAGGCTGCAAGGTCACGATACGCGGCCAGGCGGCGGAGGACTTCGTCAAGAAGGCCCTCTGGGTGAAGAACAACAAGATAGCCAGCTACTCCTTCGACCCCAGCGGCAACTTCTCGTTCGGCATCCCCGACTACACCGAGTTCGAGGGCATGAAGTACGACCCGGACATCGGCGTCTTCGGAATGGACGTCACGGTCACGCTCGCGAGGGCTGGAAAGCGCGTGAAGATACGCAGGCGAAAGCCGGCCAAGATTCACCATAAGCACAGGATATCCAAGGTCGAGGGGATAGAGTTCGTGAGGAACAAGTTCAAGGTGGAGGTGATGGAATGATGCGCACCAAGAAGTTCGGGCGCAGTGAAGGCTGCCACAGGTGTGGCAGGAAGCGGGGAATCGTGCGAAGGTACGGCATGCACTTGTGCAGGCAGTGCTTCCGAGAGGTGGCCCCCAACATAGGATTCAAGAAGTACTCGTAGGAGGGACAAAAATGCTGCACGATCCTTTAAACGATGCCATGGCGATGATAAAGAACGCCGAGCAGAAGGGGAAGCGCGAGTGCGTCATCAACCCCTCGTCGAAGCTCATAGGCCATGTGCTGAAAGTGATGCAGGAAGCGGGGTACATCGCCCAATTCGAGTACACCGACGACGGCAAGGCCGGGGTATTCAAGGTCAAGCTGGCCGGCAACATCAACAACTGCGGTATAATCAAACCACGGTTCGCCGTCAAGAGGGACGATCTCGATAGGTTCGAGGCCAGGTACCTGCCGGCGCAGGACTTCGGCGTCCTGATAATGACCACCACGCAAGGTGTGATAACCCACGCCAAGGCGAAGGAGATGGGCATAGGGGGAAAACTCCTGGCCTACGTCTACTGAGGTGAATGAGATGGCAAAAGTAGGCATGATTGACGAGAAGATCGAAGTCCCGGCCGGAATAACGGTCACGTACAAGGACGGGACCCTCACGGTCAAGGGCAAGGCAGGGACGCTGAGCCGCAAGATGATGCACCCGCGGGTCAAGATGGAGGTCTCCGGCAAGGAGATACGCATAACCTGCGACGAGCCGAAGCGCAGCGAAGCCGCCGTCGCCGGCACGATGCAGGCGCACGTGAGGAACATGCTGCACGGCGCGTTGCAGCCTTTCGAGTACAAGATGAAAATCGTGTATTCCCACTTCCCGATAAAGACCGCCATAAAGGGCAGCGTGTTCCACGTCGAGAACTTCCTGGGCGAGAAGAGCTCTAGGAGGGCCAAGATAGTGGGCGAGACGAAGGTGACGGTCAAGGGGGACGAGGTCGTCCTCACGGGCCCGAACGTGGAGGCTGTCAGCCAGACTGCCGCCAACATCGAGAAGTGCACCCACATCAAGAACAGGGACCTCAGGATATTCCAGGACGGCGTCTTCATCACTGTGAAGGGGAGCCGCTGAACGGGGTGAATAAGATGGTCGCAGAAAATGTAGAACCGAAGGACGCGAAGAAGACCGCCAAGCCGAAGGCCACAGAGGCCGCGGCAGCCCCGAAGGTCGCACCGGTTGCAAAGCCGGCCAGCGCAGCAACCGCTCAGAAGCCCGCGGCGAAGCCCGCCGCTGCACAGGCGAAACCCGCCGCCAAGCCGGCGGTGAAGCCGGCCGCGGCTCAGGCGAAGCCCGCGGTGAAACCGGCCGCGCCTCAGCCGAAGCCAGCTGCCAAACCGGTCCCAAAGCCTGTCGAGGAGGCGCCGAAGAAGAGCGCCTACCAGGAACTCAAGGAGCTGAAGCCCGAGGTGCCGCAGAAGGCGCCCGAGCCGAAGCCCGTGGCGGTCGAGGAAAAGCCCGTTGCGAAACCGGTTGCCGAGCAGCCCAAGCCGGTGGCGAAGAAGGCGGAGCCTTCCGCTAAGAAGGTCAAGGTGGAGCCCAGGGCCGACTCGAAGGTCGAGATAACCGACGAGGATGACGAAGAGGTGGAATACAAGGCCAAGGCCAAGCCCGAGATGACCGCTGAGAAGCGAAAGGCCATGCAGCTCCGCAACTCGATGAACTCCAAGCGCCCGGCGTTCCACAGGCAGGAGTGGTTCAGGTACCAGAAGCTCGGGGACAAGTGGCGCAAGCCGAAGGGCATACACTCGAAGATGCGCAGGCACTACAACAAGCGCCCGCCGATTGTTTCTATCGGATACCGCTCTCCCAAGGAGACGCGCGGCCTGCACCCGTCGGGGTTCAAGGAGGTCGTCGTGCACAACCCCGCCGAGCTCGAGTTCGTCAACCCGAAGGTCGAGGCGGCGCGCGTGGCGCACGGCGTCGGCTTCGCCAAGCTCATGAGAATCGTCCTCATGGCCGACAAGAAGGGCGTCAGGCTCCTCAACATCAGCGCCGAGAAGCAGGCTATGGCCCGCAAGAGGGCGAAGGACGAGAATGTCAAGCTTCCCGAGACGGGGGCGGTAGAATGAACCTGAAATCCCAGCGGAGGATGGCGGCGCAGATACTCGGCGTCGGAGAGAATCGCATCAAGATGAACACCGAGCGCGTCGAGGACATCGCCGATTCCATCACGCGCAGCAGCGTGCGCGCGGCCATCGGATACGGCGCCATACTGGTGAAGCCCAAGAAGGGCATCTCCCGCGGCAGGACGCGGGCCAGGAACGCCCAGAAGAAGGCCGGGCGCAGGCGCGGGCCGGGCAGCCGCAAGGGCGGCAAGAACGCTCGCACGCCGACGAAGCGCGCCTGGATACAGAAGATACGGCCGATGAGGGCGAGGCTGGCGGAGCTGCGCGACACGAAGAAGCTCGACTCGCACACCTACCGCAAGGTCTACCTATGGGCCAAGGGCGGGATGTACAAGAACGTGCCGCACATGATAACCCAGATGAAGGCGCAGGGAATACTGAAGGAAGGTGACTGAAATGGCGCACGGACCGAGGTACAGAGTGCACTTCAGGCGCAGGCGCGAGGGCAAGACAGACTACCGGCGCAGACGTAACATGCTCAGGGGCGACCTGCCGCGAGCCGTCGTCCGCAACACGCTCAGGCACGTCTCGGTGCAGTTCGTGACATACGACGAGAAAGGCGATAACATACTGGCGACGGCCACCAGCATCGAGCTCGAGAAGTTCGGCTGGAAGGGTGCGACCGGCAACACGACGACGGCGTACCTGGCCGGCCTGCTCGCCGGCAAGCGGGCGCTGGCAAAGGAGGTCGACGAGGCGGTCCTGGACATAGGCCTGCAGAGCCCGGTGAAGGGCGGCAACGTCTTCGCTGCGCTCAAGGGAATAGTCGACGCTGGCGTCGAAGTGGCGCACGACGAGAAAGCGCTGCCGACCGAGGAGCGAATCAAGGGCACGCACCTCAAGACGCCGCCTGGGGCTATGTTCGATCAGGTCAAGTCAAAGATAATGGAGGCGCGTTAACATGGGAATGAGAGGAAGGGGACGCGGCGGCGACAGGCGCGGCGACAGCGAGCGCGGGTCCAAGCGCATAGGGGACTGGATCCCCAAGACGGCGCTGGGGAACATGGTGGCCGAGGCTAAGGTCACCACGATGAGCGACGCCATCGCGACGAGGCTCAGGATACGCGAGCCGGAAATCGTGGACATCCTGCTGCCGGAGATGGCCGACGAGGTCATCGACGTCAACATGGTGCAGCGCATGACCGACTCGGGACGCAGGGTCAGGTTCGCCATCACGGTCGTGGTGGGGAACTCCGACGGCTACGTCGGGCTCGGGCGTGCCAGGGGAAAGGAGGTCGGGCCAGCCATACGGAAGGCCATAGACAGCGCTAAGCTCAACATCGTCGAGATAAAGCGCGGATGCGGCTCGTGGGAATGCGGGTGCGGGAAGCCGCACACGCTGCCGTTCGACGTCATGGGCAAGAGCGGCTCGGTCGAGATATCGTTCAAGCCGGCGCCTCGCGGCGTCGGTCTGGCGGTGTCCGAGATACCGCGCCACGTGCTCAGGCTAGCGGGCATCAAGGACGCCTGGAGCATGTCAGACGGCCACACCAAGACCACGGTGAATTACGGCCTCGCGGCCTTCGACGCGCTGTGCAAGACCGCGTCCATGCGCATATCGCCGGAGCAGGCTCAGCGGCTCAAGATTGTCAGCGGCGCCATGGAGGCCAAGCCGATAGGGCTCGACCCCCAGACGGCGGCCAGGCTGCTCGAGGACGCCAAGAGGCGCGAGACGCTCCGCGAGAAGGAGAAGCTGCTCGAGAAGAAGATATCCGCCAAGCTGGAGTCAGTGCCGGACGGGGACGTCGACATCTCGATAGACGGCTCCACGAAGGACGGTGACGACTGATGACGTTCGCAATCGTGCGCATAAGGAGTTCGGTGCACGTGAAGGAGGACATCTCCGACACGATGGAACTGATGAACCTCAACAGGGCGAACCACTGCGTGCTGGTTCTGGACTGCCCTCAGAGCCGGGGGATGCTGAACAAGATCAAGGACTTCGTGACTTGGGGCGAGGTCGACGTCGAGACGCTGACCCAGGTGCTTAAAGTGCGCGGGCTGCTGACCGGCAGGAGGCCCCTAACCGACGCGCACGTGAAGGCCAACTCGAAGTTCAAGGACGTCGCGGAGCTGGCGCAGCAGATTGCGGCCGGAAAGGCGACGCTCAAGGACGTCAAGGAGGCCAAGGTCGTGCTCCGCTTGCACCCGCCGATTAAGGGATACGAGGGCATCAAGCGCTCGTACAAGAACGGCGGCGCCCTCGGCTACCGCGGGAAGGACATCAACGCATTGCTGCTCAGAATGCTGAAGGCGGTGGACTAAATGGTGAGCAAGACCCAGAAGTTCAGGGGAAGCAGGACTCACGGCCGTGGAAAGAAGGCCGGCAGGGGAGCGGGCAAGCACGGTGGCCATGGAAACGCCGGACTTCACAAGCACAAGTACATCCACATGCTGAAGTTCGACCCGATGCACTTCGGGCGCCACGGCTTCAAGAGGCCGCAGTGCTCGGTCGTGAGCAAGTTCACCATCAATGTCTCCGACGTCGAGAAGAACATGGCCAAATGGGTTGCAGGCGGCACGGCCGCCAACGACAAGGGCCTGTTCACGGTCGATCTGGGGGCGCAGAACATCGATAAGTTGCTCGGCTCCGGTCCGGTCACCAAGAAGATGAAGATAACCGTGCAGGAGGCCTCGGCGAAGGCGGTCGAGAAGGTGAAGGCCGCGGGCGGCGAAGTCGTGCTGCCGAAAAAGGAACCAGAGGCTCCGAAAAAGAAGAGTGAGTGATTCCGATGCCAGACGAAGGCGACAGGTACAATCCGGGGTGGGTCATCGTCACCATGGGCATGTATGCCCTGACGATGGGGGCCTACTGGTGGTGGATCAAGCCGACCGGGGTAATGATGGGGTTGCTAGGCGTGGCCTTCTTCTTCATGTTCTTGTTCCTCGCGATGATGCTGTCGTTCGAGGGATACAAGGCGGACGGCAGCAAGAAGAGCATGCTGTACGGCCTCAAGTGGATAGCGACGCGCTTGCCGTCGGTCAAGAAGCCAGACGGGCACGTGCACTTCCGCACGAAGCTCACCTGGCTCATCGTCATACTGGTGCTCTACTTCGTCCTGACGAACGTCATGATATACGGTCTGGACCAGGCAGAGACGGTCGACCTTTTCGAGAGCTACCGCGCAATCATGGCTGGGGCGCAGGGCTCGCTGATGCATCTAGGAATCGGTCCCATCGTCACAGGGTCCATCATCATGCAGCTCTTCGTCGGCGCAAAAATCATCAACCTCAAGCTGACGGACGACGATGACAAGGGCGTCTACCAGAGCGTCCAGAAGCTGCTCGTGGTCATCATGATAGTCGTCGAGGCCGTGCCGCAGGTGTACGGATACCTGCAACCATCGACCACTTTCGTTTCAAACATGGACGGTTTCATGGCGGGGAACGGGGCCAATCTGGCCAAGCTCCTCATCGTCCTGCAGCTCTGCTTTGGTTCGTACCTTGTCTTCCTGATGGATGAAACCGTCTCCAAGTGGGGCATCGGCAGCGGCATATCCCTGTTCATCGCGGCGGGCGTGGCCGAGTCGATATTCACCGGAACGCTGAACTGGATGCCCGCGGACTCCGGTTCGCCGTTGAGCGTCAACAACCCGCCGATAGGGACGTTCCCCAAGACGATATACTTCCTCGGAGAGATGTCCTCTGGCTCGATGTCGGGAGGGGGTTATGAACAGATTCTCATACAACCGCCCAACCCGATTATCGCGCTCGTCGGCACGCTGAGCATATTCTTCTTCGTCGCCTACGTCGAATCATGCCGCATCGAGCTTCCACTCGCTCATGAGAGCGCGCGTGGTGCGAGAGGGCGCTACCCGATAAGGCTGATATACGCCTCGAACATACCCGTTATCCTAATCGCGGCCGTGCTGGCAAACGTCAGCATGTTCTCGCTGCTGTTCTGGTCCAACGACTTCTTCGTCAACTGGCCAATACTGGGCCGGGAGGGGATGTGGTCGCAGGCAACGAATATAGGGTACTACCTGGAAGGTCAAACGACGCCTGCCGGAGGTTTGGCATGGTACCTCTCGACCATCAACGGCATCACCGATTGGTTGCTGCCGTTCTTCAATTCGGCGTATCTGCCTGAAGGCAAGGCGGTGTGGCAGGTCGGCGTGCATCTGGCCGTCTACGGTGGCGTGATGATTATAGGGTCCATCCTCTTCGCCAAGTTCTGGATCGAGACGACCAACATGGGGCCAGAAGCCGTCGCCGACCAGATAATGGAGAGCGGAATGCAGATTCCCGGCTTCAGGCGCGACCCGCGCGTGCTGTCGGAGATGGTCCTGAAACGATACATTCCTGTCGTCACTGTGCTATCCGGAGCGATAGTCGGAGGCTTGGCCTTCTTCGCAGATTTGCTCGGAACGGTAGGCAACACCAGCGGGACGGGCGTCCTGCTGGCCGTGGGCATCATGATACAGACCTACGAGGCCATCGGGCGCGAGCAGATGATGGAGATGCACCCGCTACTTAGGGGTTTCTTCGGAAGCGAATAAGGCGAAGCCCAAATTCCTTTCAAATCCATTACTTCTTGCATTTTCCAATATCAGCAACCTTTTTATCCAGGTCCATATATCCCACACTCCCACGCCATGGCCGGGGTGGGGTAGCTTGGTTATCCTTGGGGACTGTGGATCCCCTGACCCGGGTTCAAATCTCGGTCCCGGCCCCAAAATTTATTTATTTTCCATCTTAACGCATCTATACGCCGCACCTTTAGCCATATTCTTGTACTGAAGCAGGTGCGACTGGACCTGCTTCGCAGGTCCCGGCCCTTCTGTGTCAGAGCATCCTTCAAAGGGATTTATTGACCCGGGCTCCAGTTCGGTTTAAAAAATCGTGCCTTTGCGTTGTTAGCAAACCATATAAATTCACGAGCCAGTATCCAATTCGAGAACCGGTACCGGTCGAGCGAGCAGGCGACTAACTAACGCCCCCCCCCCCCCCCCACCGCCCTCCCACCCAATCGCTGCGACCCCGGTCGAGACGAGCTGGTGAGGGCGAGACTTTTGGGATATCATACACCTTTTCCGCGAGCCCGAGCCAGCGAGGTGAGACTGGAAAAGGGGTTGCTTTGCTCCCAATGCTTTCTTTGAGAGGGCTCTGCCAGCGCAGCGAGACTCAAAGAAAGCGTTGGTGGGTAGCTTTTTAATGTCTTAACGCATTACCTACAACGTACCAGTGGTGGAATGTTGGATGGGGCAGGGAGCGGTCCGCTTGAAAGTTCCCGAGAAGCGTTATGACCCGAAGGCCATCGAAGCCAAGTACGCCGAATTCTGGCGAAAGACGAAGGCGTACGAGCGCGCGAAGAAGCAGCGAGCCAAGGGCAAGGAGTTCTTCTTCGCCGACGGGCCGCCGTATCCGACCGGACCCGTGCACCTCGGGATCGCCCGCAACAAGCTTCTGAAGGACGCGATGCTCAGGTTCCGCAGGATGCAGGGTTTGAACGTGCGCGACCAGCCTGGCTTCGACATGCACGGCCTCCCCATCGAGGTCGAGGTCGAGAAGGCGCTCGGTTTCGAGCGCAAGAAGCAGATTGAGGACGGCGGCGTGGACGTCTTCGTGGCGCGTTGCAGGGAGCTTTCAGAGACCAACCAGAGGAGCATGACTCAGGACTTCGAGGACCTGGGTGTCTGGATGGACTGGAAGAATCCGTATCTCACTTCTTCGAACGAATACATCGAGAGCGCCTGGTGGACCTTCAAGAAGCTGCATTCGTCCGAGCTCATCGTCAGGGAGGAACGGGCCGTCCCATGGTGCCCCCGCTGCGCCACGGCGCTATCCCACCAGGAAATTCGCTATAGGGTCGTGGACGGCGAGTCGATGTTCTTCAAGCTGCCCCTGCGTGGAAAGCGGGACGAGTACCTCCTGATATGGACGACGGAGCCGTGGTCCGTCATCGGCAACATGGCCGTCGCTGCGAACCCGGACCTGTCATACGCTAAGGTCAAGACCCGCAAGGGCGGCAAGGTCGAGACGCTCTACATGCTGGAGGACAACGTCGAAGCCATGGCCAACGCGACTGGCATCGAGGCGTACGAGATCATCGAATCCCTCCAAGGCGTCGAGCTCGTGGGGCTCCAGTATTTCAACCCCCTCATGGCCGATGTCCCCTACCTGAAGCAGGTGAAGGGAGAATGGGTCCACAAGGTCGTGCCGTCCGTCAAAGTCACCCGCAACAGCACGGGGCTGGCGCACGTCGCTCCAGGGCTGTCCCCAGATGATTACGATTTGTCCAAGGAGTACGGGCTCCCGGTCTTCTCTCCAGTCGACGAGAGCGGCATCCTGACGACGGAGGCCGGGTTGAAATACGCAGGGAAAAACCTCGCCGATGCGTCCAAGCAGGCCGCGACGGACCTGGGTTCGATGAGGTTCCTCGTGCACACCGGGCGCGCGAGGCAGCGCCTGGGCTCGTGCTGGCGGTGCGGCACCCCGGTCATACACCGGGCCAGCAGGCAGTGGTTCGTGAAGGCGACGGCCGCGCGCGACAAGATGATGCGCGGGGTCAAGTCGATAACGTGGGCGCCCCCGCACCAGGGGCAGTCGGTGGTTTACGGATTTGCCGAGAAGACTCGTGACTGGTGCGTTTCGAGACAGAGGTACTGGGGGATACCGCTCCCGGCGTGGGAGTGCATAGCGGACGTCTGCGGGCACGTCGAGGTAGTGGGCGGCCTGAAGGACCTGAAGGGTGCGGCAGGCTACAGAGACGGCATGGATATGCACGCGCCGTCGATGGACAAGGTGCGGCTCGAGTGCCCCAAGTGCGGCGGCGCGATGAAGCGCGCGCCGGACGTGCTCGACGTATGGTTCGATGCCAGCGTCGCGACGTGGGCGCAGCTCGGTTACCCCGCCAGACGCGACGAGTTCAAGCGCTGGTGGCCCTGCGACTGGGTCGCGGAGGCGCACGACCAGGCCAAGGGATGGCTCTACGTCCAAATCGCGACGTCGTCGCTCGTATTCGACAGGATGCCTTACAAGTCGGCGCTCGTCCACGGCTGGATTTGCGACCAGGCCGGGAAGCGGATGTCGAAGACCGGCGAGAGCGCGGTCTCCCCGAGCGGCGCGATAGAGAGCCACGGCCGCGACGCGCTCAGGCTGTACCTGCTTGGCAGGGTGCCGGCATGGGAGGACCTGAAGTACAACCCAGACGACCTCAAGGTTCCGACCAAGTTCCTCGGCACGCTCTGGAGCACCTACAGATTCGCCGCCTCGTACATGGGCCTCGACTCGTACGACAGGGAGGCCAAGTTCGAGCAGATACAGAAGTCCCTGCAGCCCGAGGACCGCTGGATACTGTCCAGGCTCGAGACGCTGAAAGGGGAGGTCACGACCCAGATGCAGGCTCAGTCGATGCACAAGGCGATATGGACGATCGAGGCCTTCGTCGTCAACGACCTTTCGAGGTGGTACATCAAGCTCGTGAAGGGCCGGGCGTGGGCGACGGGCACCCCCGAGGACAAGCACGCGCTGTACTGGACGATTTCGGAGTCTCTCTCGACGGTAGCGCGCCTGCTGGCACCATTCGCCCCATACATCTCCGAGCACATCTACCAGAAGCTTGACGGGCGGCTCGTCTCGGTTCATCTGTCCGACTGGCCGGTGCCGGCCAAGGAACGGCACGACCCTTCGCTCGAGGAAAGGATGCGCGTGGCGAGGGACGTGGTCTCGGCCGCGAACCAGGCCAGACAGCTGGTCAGCCACAAATTGAGGTGGCCCGTCAAGAAGATAACGATAGAGGCCAAGGAGCAGCGCGTCGCAGACGCCATCGGCACGTTCGAGGCGGCAATAAAGAGCCAGACCAACGCGAAGGCCCTGGAGGTCGTGCCGGCCGGACACGAGTGGGAGGGCTTGGAGATTCAGGTCCACCCGAACCCGAACGCCATCGGCAAGGCCTACAAGCTCTGGGAGAAGAAGATAGCCAGGATGCTCGAGATACGGCCCGCGAAGAAGATCAAGGAGGACATCGCCAAGGGGGGGTACAAGCTCGTCATCGAGGGCCAACTCATCGAAATCCTTCCGGAGATGGTCACGTTCACCACGAAGCTCCCGAGCAACATCGTCAAGGGAGACATCAAGGACGCCACGGTCTTCGTCGACGTCGCCGTGGACGACGAGATTCGGGCCGAGGGGCTCGCGCGCGACGTCATCCGGCGCGTCCAGGAGATGCGCAAGGACGTGGAGATGGATTCCGAGGATTACGCGCGCGTGACGATATCCGCCGGAGACGAGGTCCAGCCGCTGCTGGAGAAATGGGAGGACACAATCCTCGCGGAGACGAGGTGCTCGGAGCTGGCGTTCGCCGTGGACGGGGAGGAGGAGTACGTCGTGGAGTGGCCCGTGGACGGCCAGCCTGTCGTCATCGGGGTGACACCGGTCCGCGTGAAGGCGGCGGTGGACTCGTTCATGAAGGTCCCTGGCGTGGAGAAGAACCTGGCGACGGCGCTCGTCGTTGCTGGTTACCAGTCCCCGGAGGCGGTCGCCCAGGCCCCGAAGGAAGAGGTGCTGAAGGTCCCCGGGGCGAACCACGCCGCTATCAGGAGCATCAACGACTGGGTGGCCATGCCCGAGGACATGCGCGCCCAGAGCGAGACGACCTGCCCCATCTGCGAGATGGTGCTGGCCCAGGGGGCCGTGGACTGCTCGCGGTGCGGGGCGAGCCTCATCCCGGGCGATACCCAGGAGGATGAAGAGCTGACGAGCGCCCTCGAAGAGTCTCTCGAGGCGGAGGACGACTCGCGGCAAGTGACGGAGCGCGCCAGCCGCTTGCTCGAAGTCATCGCCGACCTGCGCAAACCGACCAAGGCCGCGGAGAGCGGAGATGTGCTCGCAGATCTGGCCGATAGCCTCGAGCAAGGAAAACTGGCTGAAGCCGAGCGGCCAAGGGCTGCCTCGGTTGCTCCTCTTGAGTTGGAGAGGACGCCCGCTGTGGCTAACGTGCCAGCTCCTCGCCCTGAGCCTGCACCCATCGACTATCACGAACGGCGCGTCGAGGAGCGCAAAGCGGAACCTGAGCCTGCATCTGAACCCGAGGAAGAGGAGGTGATGTCTCTCGCGATGGCCGAGTACGTGAAGGTCGTTGCCGAGGGCGCGAGCGTCAGCCGCCCGGTCGCGAGGTCGCTGTACATGTCCGGATACGACACGCTGGACAAGCTGGGCTCTGCGAGCGAGGAGGAGCTCAGGAAGGTCGAAAAGGTCGGCAAGGTC